>JBKBRD010000112.1:0-9417 GCA_046292405.1 Allobosea sp.
GCCGGTGGTCTGCGCGCCGTCGCGCAGCGTGGTGTCGAACAGATGGATCCGGGCGGCCGTCATGATTTGCGACGCAGCTTGAAACGCAGGACCTTCGGCATCACCATCGCCAGCATGACGAGCTTGATGGCGACGGAGAGCGAGCCGGCGGGGCGGATTTTGGGGGTCATGGCGTGTTTTTCTCGGTGATGAGGGTGATGCAGGCCGAGACGAAGTCCCTCGCCTGCTGGACGGCCAGTTCCGCCTCGTCGCGATGCTGGACGCCATCGCCATAGTCGGCGAACAGCCGCAACTGCTCCTCGCGACCGATCAGCCGCCCAATTTCGAGGGGCAGATGCCCGGTCTTGACGATGGTGAGATTGAACAGCCGGATCAGCCCGGCATGGCTCTTGACCGCGACCGTGTCGATGCCGGCAACGGCCTCGACACAGCCCCGCGCCGCATCATAACAGGCGTAATAGGCGCGGTTAACCGCACCGTCGAAGTCGCCGGCCTGCAGCAGCAGTTCCGCCGAGCGCAACGACTGTTTCGCCTTGGCGAGATGCGCCCTCATGCTGACGCCACCAGCGCCACGGCATCCCGCCGCGCGGCTTGCAGCAGCCCGGCGAAGCGCGCCTGCCTCCCTTCCGACCGCCATTCGGCGCGGGTGAAAGGCCAGGGCTGGATCATCAGACCATGGTCCGTCAGCGCATCGAAGGCGAGATCGACGAGCCGCATCTTCTCGTCCAGCGCCGATCCGGAGAAGGCGTGCAAGACGACCGCGATGTCGGCATCGCTGTCCGGGCGGGAAGAGCCCCGCGCCCGGCTGCCGAACAGATAGATGCCTGCCAGACGCTGACCATAGGCCGCCGAGACCAGCCCAGCATAGTGCGACAGGGCGCGCTCAACCGCGCCTTGGTCCGGCGCCGCCAAAAGCTCGGCCAGATCGTTCATCGCTTCACCTCCCAGCTGGTGGTCGGCTCGCCGGTGGCGGGGTCCTTGCCGTCCTTGAGGGCGATGCCCATCGCCGCGAGCTCGTCGCGGATGCGGTCGGATTCGGCGAAGTTTTTGGCGCGGCGGGCGGCGAGGCGGTCGGCGATGAGCCGCTGGACTGACTCGTCGAGTGCCGGGTCGGCTGCTGTCGCGAACAAGAACGCCTGCTCCCTGCGGTCCCAACTTGCACGCCGAAGCCCCAGGAAATCAGCGCTCGCCGCCAGACGCGTGACAGCGGAAGGATCTCCTGCCTTCGCCGCTTTTGCCAGGGCGTGAAGCACACTCATCATCCTCGCCGTGTTCAGATCGTCCGCCAGAGCATCGATGACGTCGTCGTCGACCGTTACGGGCGCGTCGTGAGGGTTCGTCGGCACGCCGCGTAGCAGTTCGCTCCAACTACCGATCACGGCCTCCGCCTCCTCCAGCGCCTTCACCGTCCAGTCGATCGGCTGGCGGTAATGCGTCTTCAGCATCGCCAGCCGCAGCACTTCGCCCGGCCATTTGCGGCCGCCGAACGTCTCCGTCTCCAGCAGCTCGTTTATCGTCACGAAATTGCCGAGGCTTTTCGACATTTTCTCGCCTTCGACCTGCAGGAAGCCGTTGTGCATCCAGATATTGGCCATGCGCCCTGCCCCGTCGGCGCCGCCGAAGGCGCAGCAGGATTGGGCGATCTCGTTTTCATGATGCGGGAAGACCAGGTCGATGCCGCCGCCATGAATGTCGAAGACATTCTTCGCGGGATCGTCGCAGGAGAGCCCGCCGCCAAAGGGCGCCAGCAGCTTGGCCATCGACATGGCCGAGCATTCGATGTGCCAGCCCGGCCGGCCTGGCGTCGCAATCCCGCAGGGCGACGGCCAGCCGGGGTCAATGCCCTCGCGGCTCGGCTTCCACAGCACGAAATCCATGGCGTCGCGCTTGTAGGGCGCGACATCGACGCGCGCGCCGGCGATCATTTCGTCCAAGGAGCGGCGCGCCAGCGAGCCGTAGCGCGGCGCCGCCGCGAGATGCGCGACGGCGGGCACGTGAAACAGCACGTGCTCCTCCGCGACATAGGCGACGCCACGCGCCACCAGCCGCTCGATGATCGCCTTCATCTCCGCGATGTGATCGGTGGCGCGCGGCTCGGCGTCCGGCCGCAGGCAGCCGAGCGCGTCGATGTCGCGGTGGAACTGAGCGGTGGTGCCTTCCGTGACCTTCGCGATCGCCTGGTTCAGCGGCAGCGCGGGATAGTCGCGCGCGGCGCGGGCGTTGATCTTGTCGTCCACGTCGGTGAGGTTGCGCGCATAGGTGACATGCTCGCTGCCGTAGAGACGCCGCAGCACCCTGTAGAGCACGTCGAAGACGATGACCGGCCGCGCATTGCCGATATGAGCGTAGTCATAGACGGTCGGGCCGCAGACATACATGCGGACGTTATGCGGATCGATCGGAGCGAACTGCTCCTTCGACCGCGTCAGCGTGTTGTAGAGCCTGAGCTGGGGCGACATCGCGCAAATTCCCGAAAACGACAAAACATCCTGGCCGCTGGCCGGGGCGCTGTTGTCAGGTCTTTTCGGAAGACGAGGACGTGAGCAGCCGGCCAGCGAATGCTAGCGGCAAATCCGACAAATCAGGGTGGCGGCGCGCGTCATGAACTTCTGCTTGCCTGTGCGCGCGCTTTGCGTCAAGAGGGCGGCCCTTGCTGCAGCGCACAATCGAGCGTCCGGCGAGTTCACCCAACCTTAACGGCTTGGAACCATACTCTCGATTCGAGGGTTTGCGTCCTGTCGGACACGGGGACTACAGCACATGCGCCGCGCGATTGCGTTGATCGGATTGTTCGGAATGGTGGGCGGCGGGCTCTCGCTCGCGGTCCTGCCCGCTTCCGAAACCGTTGCCGCCCCGAAGAGCCAGCAGACTTTCCTGATCCCGGCCAGCGACGGCTACGGCGTCGCAGACTGCATCTCCAGCAAGGCGGAATGCGGCAAGATCGTCGCCAACGCCTGGTGCGAGGCGAAGGGCTACAAGCAGGCAACCGCTTTCGGCATCGCCAGCCGCGAGGATTTCACCGGCTCGTTCAGCAAGGCGAGCACGGCCGGCGCGCCGCCCGAGCAGCCCCTGGTCATCACCTGCGGTCCCTGAGACTGCGGCAGCCTACTTCACCCACTCGGCGCATCTCGGCGGCTCGCCCGAGGCGCCCCAGGGCATGATCGGCACGCTCGATGTCGAGTTCTTCGGCGAGCCCTCGATCAGGCGATCCGAATAGACCATATAGATCAGCACGTTGCGCTTGGCGTCGCAACCGCGCACGATCTGCATCTTCTTCCAGATCAGCGAACGGCGCTCGCGAAAGACGACATCGCCCTGCTCGAATTTCTGCTTGAAGCGGATCGGCCCGATCTGCCGGCAGGCCAGCGAGATGTCGGACACTTCTTCCGCAACGCCGAACATGCCGGGCACGCCGCCTTTTTCAGGGGTGGTGTAGTGACAGGCGACGCCTTCCACGGCGGGGTCGTCGACGCCGTAGACGGCGAGCTTGTCGTCCGGCGTCAGCATTTTCCAGACCGTGGACTTCTTGAAGATCAGGTCTTCCTGTGCGGCCGCCGGAGCGAGCGCCGCAAGGCTGAGCGCCGCACCCATCAGGGCGGGCAGGATCTGGATCGGGCGCATCTGGCAGAGTCTCCGGCAATACGGGTTTCCGGCCGCATATGGCCCCGCCTTTGCCTCGGCGCCAGAGGCTGGCCTCAGCTGGCCAGCGGTTTCCAGGCGAAGTAGGCGGCCGCGACGGCGCCGAGCGTACCCAGGCTGAACAGCACGAGCTTGATCTGCGTGACTCGCGAGGCGAAGGCGACGTTGCGCGGGCTGAGCTGCGGGTAGCTGTCGAGCAGCCGGGCGACGGCGAAGTTTTCCATGACGTCGCAGACGGCGCCGAGCAGCCAGCCGCCGCCGCAGAGCAGAGCCAGCCAGAGCGGCTGGCCGCGGGCGATCAGCGCGTAGATGATCAGCGCGCCGACGATCCCGTAAAACACGGCGAAGGCGACGTCGGCCGGTAGGACGCGGCTGCGATACAGACGGCGCCGTTTCTCGCCATAGGCGGAAAAAAGCTTGTCGACATCGCTGGCGGTGAAGCCATTCCAGTCGCTTTCGAGCAACCGCGCGACGCCGAGGCGGCTGGCCCAGAAACCGGCGAGCCAGAAGAACAGCATGACGGTCGCCGGCCCCCAGATGAAGAAAGCGAGCGGGATCGCGTCGGAATAGAGCGGCACAGGATCGATCATATGTCGTTTGTCGCGGCGCCCGGGCGCCGCGTCAAGGCTCTCCAGCCGCCTTGGCCAGCGCGACGGCTGCACGCAACGTCTCGAGATCGCCCAGTCGGTTGGCCAGCACCAGCACGAGCCTGGCGTTCAGCGCCGCGCTTTGCGCTTCGTCCAGGCCGCGGTGCGCCTGCGCGATCAGGCTATAGGCCGCGTCGGGATCGCTGAGGCGGATTTCATCGGGCAGAGGCGAAACTGCGGGCTCGGCGTCCTTTGCGCTCATGCGAGCCTCCCTTCCAGCCGCTCGACGGCGCGGGCGACATCGCTGCGGGTCGCGTGTCGAAAGCGGGCGGCGACGTGACCGTCCGGCCTGAGCACATAGGCATCGCCCGGCTCCGTCGCGTAGCGCGCCATGAAAAGGGCGGCCCCGTCCTGGGCCGTGTCGATGCAGGGCGCGTTGGCCCAGTGCACGCCCTCAGGCGCGAGCCCGGCCCCGTCCTCGCCATGGGCCAGGACAAGCGGCAAGCCCGGCCGCAGCGCTTCGCTGAGCCAGGCCGCGCCTTGCGCCGGCAAGGGCGCGTCGATGAAGGGCGCGCCGGGCGCAACGCCGCCGCTCCAGCCGCGATCCAAAGTTGAGAGCGGCGACCGACTGTAGCTGCTCGGCAGGGAGAGCCGCCCGGAATTGACGAGCCGACGCGCGAAGGGCGCCCTCCCCGCCAGGGCCAGCGCCGCATCGCGCAACACGCGCTCTCCGGGCGAGCGGGGCGCGATGAAGTCCGTGGCCCGTGTCGAGTTCAGAATATTCTCGTCGGCCGCCTCGACGCGCTCGCTGTCATAGCTGTCGATCAGCGTCGCCGGGCTGCGCCCCTTGATCACCAGCGCCAGTTTCCAGCCGAGGTTGTCGGCGTCCTGGATGCCGGAATTGGCCCCGCGCGCGCCGAAGGGCGAGACCTGATGGGCGGCGTCGCCGGCAAAGAGCACGCGCCCGTGTCGGAAGCGCGCCAGCCTGCGGCACTGGAAGCGGTAGACCGAGACCCATTCCAGCGCGAAGCTCTCGTGACCCAGCATCTGCGCGAGCCGCGGACGCACGATCTCCGGACGCTTTTCATGGTCGGGGTCGGCGTCCGGGCCGAGCTGGAGGTCGATGCGCCAGATATCGTCGGGCTGCCTGTGCAGCAGGGCCGACTGGCCGTCATGGAAGGGCGGCTGGAACCAGAACCAGCGTTCGGTCGGAAAATCCGCCTGCATCCTGACGTCGGCGATCAGGAATTTGTCCTCGAAGGCCTCGCCGGCGAAATCCAGCCCCAGCAGTCCGCGCGTCGGCGACCGCGCGCCGTCGCAGGCGACGACCCAGCCGGCCTCGACGCGATAGTCGCCATCGGGCGTCGCGACGGTCAGCAGCGCACCGTCTTCACGCGGTTGCAACCCTGTCAGCCGGTTCGACCAGCGCAGATCGATCAGAGGTTCCGCGAGGGCCGCGTCAACAAGCGCCGCCTCGACGTGGTATTGCTGCAGGTTGATGAAAGCGGGCTGCTTGTGGCCGGGTTCGGGCAGCAGGTCGAAGCCGTATAGCAGCCTGTCGCGGTGAAAGACCTTGCCGGTGCGCCAGGTCACGCCCCGCTCGACCATCGCTTCCGCCAGGCCCAGCCTGTCGAAGATCTCGAGCGTGCGCTTGGCGAAGCAGATCGCGCGCGAGCCTTCGCCGATACGGTCGGCATCGTCGACCAGCAGCACCGGGACCTTTCGCCGCGCGAGGTCGAGCGCCAGCGTCAGGCCGACAGGACCCGCGCCGACGATGACCACCGGGTGGCAGGCGGGCTGCGGCGCGTCCTGATCGATGCTGCGGCGATAAGCGAACTGGCGGGTGAGGGTCATGGGTCGCTGTCGCGATTGTTGGGTTTCCTGCTCCGGCCTTGCGGTTGAGCTGCGAGACCTAAGACGACCGGCTCACGGGGCGGGCTTGCCGCGCCTTGACCGCGGCTACGAACCGGTCCCTCACCTGTTCGAAAAGCCTGTTCGGAAGCAGACCATAAACAACCGTTTCAGGCTCTCCGATCCGTGCAGGGCGCAGATCAGGCCCCGGCCAAATGAACCGATTGGCCTCTGACAGCACAATCCAGGACCTCTCCTCGTCAAGGCCCAACCTGCGTTTGACTGCCGCGGGAATTTCAACCGCAAGCGAAGGGTCGACAGGCAGGCTATGGGTAATCGGCAACACCACCACCACATGATCCTGCCGTTCGTTCGGGACCGCAAGGATGACGGCACAGGGCCTGTCCTTCAAGCCTTCTTCCTGCCCACGAGCATGCTCAGCGTGCCACAGATAGCTGTAGCGGATGACCTGCCCAGGGCTCGGACTGGGAAAAGGCACACTACTGTCCGTCTAGCTCGTCGTCGAAGGTCTTTGCTGCGACAGGCGCCTGCGCAGCTTCAATAGCGGCCAGATCGTCCGCGGAAATGTCGTCGAGCGTCAGAACCTCGCGGTCGCGACGTTTCAGCCGATGGTATTCCTCGGTCGATATCATCACGGTCCGAACGCGTCCGCGCCTGGTGATTGCGACCGGCTGTGTGAGCGCCATGTCTTGATAGATGCCGATATTGCGCTGGAACTCCGCCGACGGAACCTTGATCATCGCCCAATCTCCATCGGCCAATAATGCATGAAACGCATTAATCATGCAATTCATGTGACTGGGACTACCCCCGCAGCTCCATCCACATCTGGCGGTCGCGTTCGTCGGTCCAGATGCGCGGATGGTCGAGACCCTTCGCCTCGTCATAGGCGCGGCTGACGTTAAAGGGCAGGCAATGCTCGAAGATGACCCAGTCGCCATAGGCCGGCTTCAGCGCTGCATGAACGCGCGCAAAGGTCTCGCGCAGGCTGTGTCCGGCTGCGGCGTTCCGCTTCACCGCCTCGAACAGGTCGCTGAGAAACGCGCGGGTGCCGCCGATCCCGTCGGCGACCATGGCCTGCGTCGTCAGGGCGGCGCCCCTGCCCGGCACCATGGCGGCCGCGCCGAAAGCTGCGAGCCGGTCGAGCGTCGTAGGCCAATCGCCGAAATGCGCGTCGCCGCAATAGGGCGTCGCGCCGTATTCGACGAGATCGCCGGCAAAGCAGACCTGCGTGTCGGGAATCCAGGCAATGATGTCGCCGGCCGTGTGGCCCCGCCCGATCTGCAGGAGCCGAACCTCGCGCTTGCCGAGCCAGATCGAGGCGCACTGGGTGAAGCTCAAGGTCGGCCAGGTCAGCCCAGGCCTGATCGATTCCGCGCCCTGGAACAGCCGCGGGAAACGCCCGATCTCGCTCGCCTTGTCCTGCTCGCCGCGCTCGACGATCATCTCGCGCGCCGCGTCCGAACACAGGATCTCGCGCGCGCCATAGGCCGGCGCGCCGAGCACGCGGACGGCGTGGTAATGCGAGAGCACGACATGGCTGATCGGCTTGTCGGTGACCGAGCGGACGCGGTCGATCACGGTCTGCGCCATTTTCGGCGTCGCCTGCGCATCGAAGACGAGCACGCTTTCGTCGCCGACGACGACGCCGGTATTGGGATCGCCCTCGGCCGTATAGGCGAAGACGCCCTTGCCGATCTCGTCGAAGGAGATGGTCTTCTCGCCGAGATCGGCGCTGGAGGCGAAAGCCGGTTGATCAGGCTGCATGGGGCAGCACCTCCTGTTCGATGGCGCCGAAGATGGAATGGCCGCCGGCGTCTTTCATCTCGATGCGGACACTGTCGCCGAAGCGCAGGAACGGCGTCGCCGCGGCGCCCGCGAGGATGGTCTCGACCATGCGCTGCTCGGCGATGCAGGCATAGCCCGCCCCGCCCTGCGCCAGCGGCTTGCCGGGTCCGCCATCCGCGTCGCGGTTGGAGACCGTGCCGGAGCCGATGATCGTGCCGGCGGCCAGCGGCCTCGTCCGGGCGGCATGGGCGATCAGCGCGCCGAAGTCGAAGGTCATGTCGCTTCCGGCGTCGGGGTGGCCGAAGGGCCGGCCATTGACCTGGCAGAGCAGCGGCAGGCTGAGCTTGCCGCCGGACCAGGCGGGGCCCAGCTCGTCGGGCGTGACGGCGACGGGCGAGTAGGCCGTGGGCGGCTTTGACTGAACGAAACCAAAGCCTTTCGCCATTTCGCTGCCAACCAGATTCCGCAAGCTCACGTCGTTTGCGAGCATGACCAGACGGATATAAGCGAGCGCATCCGCGGCGCCGACGCCCATCGGCACGTCCCCGGTGACGACCGCGATCTCGGCCTCGAAATCGATGCCGTCATCCTCGCTGCGCGCCAGGATCGGCCGGCGCGGACCCAGCGGCGAGTCCGAGCCGCCCTGGTACATCAGCGGGTCGCTCCAGAAGCTTTCCGGCATCGGCGCGCCCCGGGCTTTGCGCACCAGCTCGACGTGATTCACATAGGCCGAGCCGTCGAGCCACTGATAGGCCCGCGGCAAAGGCGCCGCGCAATCATGCTCGTGGAAGCGGAAGGACGGCACGGAGCCATGCTCCAGGCTCTCGGCCAGATCGGCCAGGCGCGGGGCGAAGCGCTCCCAATCGTCGAGCGCCGCCTGCAGCGTCGGCACCACCGGGAAGGCGTCCGTGGCGCGGGTGAGATCCCTGGCGACGACGACGAGTCGGCCATCCCGACCATGCATAAGCGACGCGAGTTTCATGACTTTTCTTTCTTTCGCCGACGCGCCACAAAGGGCGCAACAAACCCTAGGGAGAAGACCTTATGAAACGCCGCGACTTTTTGAAAACAGGAGCTCTCGCCGCCGCCGCCACGCCGATCGCCATGCCGGCGATCGCGCAGGCGATGCCGGAGGTGAAGTGGCGCCTGACCTCGAGCTTCCCGAAGTCGCTGGACACGATCTACGGCACCGCCCAGCAATTCGCCAAGCTGATGTCGGACGCCACCGACGGCAAGTTCCAGGTGCAGACCTTCTCGGCGGGCGAGCTCGTGCCAGGCCTGCAGGCGCTGGACGCGGTCACCTCGGGCACCGTCGAATGCGCGCATACGCCGACCTATTTCTACATCGGCAAGGATGCGACGCTCGGGCTCGGCACCGGCATCCCCTTCGGCCTCAACGCCCGCCAGCAGCACAGCTGGTGGTTCTTCGGCGGCGGCCAGGAGATCGTCAATGAATCCATGGCCAAGTTCGGCGCCTACGCAATCCCCTGCGGCAATTCCGGCTGCCAGATGGGCGGCTTCTTCCGCAACG
>JBKBRD010000113.1:0-6853 GCA_046292405.1 Allobosea sp.
GGTGAAAATTTTCACAGGCCCGACGCTGAGCCAATCATCGCCCGCGCCGGTCACCAGCCCGTCGGCATAGCATTGCGCGACGATGCCGTTATGGCCGCCGAGCAGGCACATATTCGTGCGAACCGGCAGGCGGCCGGTGCGCTTGGCGGTGCGATAGGCGGCGACCTCGCGATAATGCGAGCGCATGCCAACGGCGGCGTCCATCACGCTGGTGATGCCGAACTGGTTGCAGTAGAGCCCGGCTCGCTCGATGGCCGCGACGAGTTCCTCGTCGCTCGGGTCGGGGATGACCTTCTTGAGGGGGTCGCGGCCATTCTCGGCCATCAGCCCGGTGAGCGAGCCATTGACCTGCTCGATCGCGCCGCCAGCCGGGACGGGTGTGGACTCGTCGACGCCGGCGAGCTTCAGCGCCATGGAATTGGCGACCGAGAGATGGCCGCAGGCGCGCACGATATAGACCGGGTTGTTCGGGGCGGCGCGGTCGAGCTCGGTGCGATGCGGATGGCGCTTCACGTCGAGTTCGAAATGATCGTAGCCGCGTGCCAGGATCCACGCGCCGGGCTTGGCCTTGGCGGCGCGCTCGGCGATCATCTGCAGCAGCCCGTCCAGCGTGCGGACGAAGCGGGGGCGGATATCGAGCTCGGCCATGCTGAGTCCGAGCGGCAGCAGATGTAGATGCGCCTCGTAGAGCCCCGGCGTGGCCGTGCGGCCCTTCAGGTCGATGATGCGGGTGCCGGGGCCGATCAGCGGCTCCATATCGGCGGGAGAGCCGGTCGCCAGCACCTTGCCCGACCAGAGCGCCACCGCGGTCGCATAGCCTTCCTTCAGCCCGAGATAGACGGGGCCGTTGACGAGCACCGTGTCGGCCCTGGGTAGTGCGACCATGATTTGGTTCCCTCCGGAACCAAATCATGGCAGTGGCGGCCGGTCACGGCAACGTGTCGATCGCGCGAAATTTCGGCAGTTTTGCGCAATGATCCATCAGGCGATTTCGAAACGAATGTCCTGCGCGCCGTCCCAGAGCGTCTTGCGGCCGAGCGCGTAGAGGTTCTCCAGCCCGGAGGTCAGGGTGATGAAATGGTTGCCGGCCAGCTGGCCCATCTTGCTGGCGAAATGGACGCCGCCATAGGCGAGCAGGATCTCGGTCTCGCTGATGCCGCCGGGGTAGAGGATGATCTGTCCGGGGGCGGGATAGCTGGTGTGGTTCTCGTAGCCGACGCCGAAATCGAGATCGCCGAGCGGCATCCAGACGCCTTCGCCGCTCCAGCGCACATGCACGATCTTGCTGACGAAGGGCATCTGGCGGAGGAAGGCGGCGCAGGTCTTGGGCGCTGCCTCCATTTCGAGCTTGCCCTCGAAGCTGAAGGGGCCGGCGGTGACGATGAGCTTTGGCATGGGTCCTCTCGGGTCTCGTCTTCGGGTGTCAGAGATCGCTTCTGGCACCGCGTGGGCCGCTCCGCAATGCCTGCGGACAGGCGTCAGGAGAAGGCGCTCTTGAGATCCAGCGTCCCTTCCTTGCCGATCGCGGCGTAGTTGCGCTTCAGCCAGCGCTTGGCCGCATTGCGGCCGATGTCGCGCAGGCGCAGCAGGAAATTCCAGTCGGAATTGAGCCGCGAGGAGGAGGTCAGTTCGCCCAGCGCCCTGCCGCCGTCGATGCGGTGCATCAGCACGCGCTTGTATTCGTCGGTCGGCAGCTTGCCGGAATCGATCAGCCGGTTGACGAAATCGATCGCGCGCAATTCGCGCAGCAGCGAGGCGTTAAAGGTGATTTCGTTGAGCCGGTCCTGGATGTCGCGCGCCCGGGTCGGCAGCGCCTTGCGTTCGAGCGGGTTGATCTGCACCAGCAGGATGTCGTCGCCCTCGGCCTGGTAGAACAGCGGGAAAAGCGCGGGATTGCCCATAAAGCCGCCATCCCAATAGGCGTCCTTGCCGATCTCCACCGCCTGGAACACCATCGGCAGGCAGGCCGAGGCCATCAGATGGTCCGGCGTCAGCTCATGGCGCTCGAAGACGCGGATCTTGCCGGTGCGGACATTGGTGGCGGCGATGAAGAGCTGCACGCCGTTGCAGGCGCGGACCTTGTCGAAATCGATCAGCTCGGAGATGACGCCGCGCAGCGGGTTGATGTTGAGCGGGTTGACGTCATAGGGGCTGGCGACTTTCGAGAAGAGCTCGAACCAGAGCATGCCCGGCGGCGTGCCCGAGGCGTTGCCCCAGGCGCCGAGCATGGTGTCGATCAGCGAGCGCTCCGAACCGCCATATTTGCCGTCGACGCTGATCGCCCGCCAGAACGTCTCGAGCTTGCTGCGAGCGCCGTCGATGCCGCCCTCGATCCAGCCCTCGCTGAGCACGACCGCATTGATCGCGCCGGCGCTGGTGCCAGACAGCGCCTCGATGGCGAGGCGGCCATCCTCCAGCAGCGCGTCGAGCACGCCCCAGGTGAAGGCGCCATGCGCCCCGCCGCCCTGGAGCGCGAGCGAGATCGTCTTCTCCGCCTTCGGTCCGGCGAGCCCCCGCACGGACGTCGCATGTGCCGACGCCGGAGCGGCGCCGCGGCGGCGGCCGGTCATGCGGCGGTCCAGCCGCCATCCATGGGCAGCGTCGTTCCGGTGATCGATCTGGCCGCGTCGCTGCAGAGGAAGACCGCCAGCGCCGCCACCTGCTCGACCGTGACGAATTCCTTGGTCGGCTGCGCCGTCAGCAACACGTCGTTGATGACCTGTTCCTTGGTCAGCCCGCGCGCCTTCATGGTGTCGGGGATCTGCTTTTCGACCAGCGGCGTCCAGACATAGCCCGGCGCGATGGCGTTGACGGTGATGCCCCTGGTCGCGACCTCGAGCGCCACCGTCTTGGTGAAGCCGGCGATGCCGTGCTTGGCGGCGACATAGGCGCTCTTGAAGGGCGAGGCGACGAAGGCATGGGCCGAGGCGGTGTTGATGATGCGGCCCCAGCCCTTCTCCTTCATCTTCGGCAGGGCCGCGCGCGTGGCGTGGAAGGCCGAGGACAGGTTGATGGCGATGATCTGGTCCCATTTCTCGATCGGGAACTCGTCTACCGGGGCGACGTGCTGGATGCCGGCATTGTTGACGAGAATGTCGACGGCGCCGAACTCCTGTTCGGCCATGGCGATCATTCCGGCGATCTCGGCCGGCTTGGTCATGTCGGCGGGCGAAAACAGAACCTTCACGCCGAACTCAGCCGCGAGCCCGGCCCGCAGCGTCTCGGCCTCCTCCGCTTTCAGAATGCCGTTGATGACGAGGTTGGCTCCCTCGGCGGCCAGGGCGCGGGCATAGGCAAGCCCTATGCCCGAGGTGGAGCCGGTGATGGCGGCGCAGCGATCTTTGAGGAACATGAGCGTCAAGGCTCCTGACAGCGGACAGAAAAATGCTTAAGTTCCGGGCGAGCGAGGCGGTTCCTTCACCCTCCCCTCGGGAACGCCGGGCAGGTTGCCCGATGTCTTATTGCAACGCAACATGAGACGCATGCACACTGACAACCCCGACCAGCACGGCCCGCATAGCCACGGAGAAGGGTCGCAGCACGGCGCCCATGGCGATGGCTGCCGGCACGCCCATGACCATCGCAGCCACGCCGCGGAAGCCCTTGCGCGGGCGGAGCGGGTGTGCCGCGAGCGCGGCCTGCGCATGACGCCGATCCGCCGCAAGGTTCTGGAAGCGTTGCATGGCGACCACCGCCCCGTCGGCGCCTATGATCTCGCCGACCGGATTTCGCCGGCGGAAGGGCGCAGGCTGGCGCCGATCTCGATCTATCGCGCGCTCGATTTCCTGGTCGAGCAGGGCTTCGTGCATCGGCTGTCCTCGCGCAACGCCTTCGTCGCCTGCCTGCACGGGCATGGCGCCGACGATGTCGTCGCTTTCCTGATCTGCGAAGCTTGCGGCGGGGTGGACGAGGATTCCTCGCCCGCGATGAAGCAGGCGGTGAGCAGGATCGCGCAGGAGCGCCATTTCGCGCCCTCGCACCAAGTGGTCGAGATCGTCGGGCTCTGCGAGCATTGCCGCAACACCGTGAAAAGCGAGAATCTGGCATGAACGAGCGTGTCGCACCCAGTTGCCTTCCGGGTGTCGCCGGGCCGCAACCGCGCCGGATGACCGTGCCGGTCGCGGTCGGCTCGGTGATCGTCGGCGGCGGCGCGCCGATCGTCGTGCAATCGATGACCAACACCGACACGGCCGATATCGCGGGCACGGTGGCCCAGGTGGCGGCGCTGGCGCGGCAGGGTTCGGAGCTGGTGCGGATCACCGTCGACCGCGACGAGGCCGCCGCAGCCGTGCCGCATATCCGCGAGCGGCTCGACCGCGTCGGCGTCGACGTGCCGCTGGTCGGGGATTTCCACTACATCGGCCACAAGCTGCTGGCGGACCACCCGGCCTGCGCGGAAGCGCTGGCGAAATACCGGATCAACCCGGGGAATGTCGGCTTCAAGGACAAGAAGGACCGGCAATTCGGGCAGATCGTCGAATTGGCGATCAAGCATGGCAAGGCCGTGCGCATCGGCGCCAATTGGGGCTCGCTCGACCAGGAATTGTTGACCGTGCTGATGGACGAGAACGCGCTTGCGGCCGCGCCGCTCGATGCGCGCGCCGTGATGCGCGAAGCGATGGTGCAGTCGGCGCTGCTCTCGGCGCAGCGGGCCGAGGAGATCGGGCTTGGCCGCGACCGGATCATCCTCTCGGCCAAAGTCTCCGGCGTGCAGGATCTGATCGCCGTCTACCGTGTGCTCGCGGCGCGCGCCGACTACGCCATCCATCTCGGCCTGACCGAGGCGGGCATGGGCTCGAAGGGCATCGTCGCCTCCTCGGCGGCGCTCGGCATCCTGCTGCAGGAGGGCATCGGCGACACCATCCGCTTCTCGCTGACGCCCGAGCCCGGCGGCGACCGCACGCTCGAGGTCAAGGCGGCGCAGGAGCTGCTGCAGACCATGGGTTTCCGCGCCTTCGTGCCGCTGGTCGCGGCCTGCCCCGGCTGCGGGCGCACCACCTCGACGGTCTTCCAGGAACTGGCGCGCGACATTCAGAACTGGATCTCGACCTCGATGCCGGAATGGAAGACGCGCTATCCCGGCGTCGAGACGCTGAACGTCGCGGTGATGGGCTGCATCGTGAATGGGCCGGGCGAATCCAAGCATGCCGATATCGGCATCTCGTTGCCGGGGACCGGCGAGGCGCCGGTGGCGCCGGTCTTCGTCGACGGCCGCAAGGTCGCGACGCTGCGCGGCGCCGGCATCGCCGACGAGTTCAAGGCGATGGTGGACAGCTATGTCGCGCGTCGCTACGGCCCGGCAGGCGTTTCGGCGTGAGGCCGATGCGGGGCCGGAGACGGAGCGCCTTTCCTCTTTCGCACCGCCTATGATACAGCCCGCAGCCTTTCGCTGCGCTGCAGCACCTGCGGAGTTCCTTCATGGGACAAGACAATCCCAATCCTCCGGGCCAGTCGCGGCCTGAGGATTCCCGCCTCGGCCTCGACGACGGCCATGGCGGCGCCGGGCATGCCCATTCGAGCGCGGGCTATGCGGCGCTAGCGCTCGGCGCGCTCGGCGTAGTCTATGGCGACATCGGCACCAGCCCGCTCTACGCCCTGCGCGAGACCGTGCTGGCGGCGACCGGGGCGGCGGCCGGCGGCCATGGCGGGGCGGTCGACATCGCCCTGACGACGGCGGTTCCGCGCGGCGTGATCATCGGCGTGCTCTCGCTGATCCTGTGGTCGCTGGTCATCGTCGTCACGCTGAAATACGTCGTGCTGCTGCTGTCGGCCGACAATAACGGCGAAGGCGGCACGCTGACGCTGGTGGCGCTGGCGCAGCGCGCGCTCGGGCGGATGCGCGGCGGCGTCGTGCTGTTCCTCGGCATGGCCGGAGCGGCGCTGTTCTACGGCGACGCGGTGATCACGCCGGCGATTTCGGTGCTGTCGGCCGTCGAGGGCATCAAGCTGGTGACGCCGGCGCTGAACGACTACGTCGTGACGATCGCCTCGGGGATCCTGATCGCCCTGTTCCTGGTCCAGAGCCGCGGCACCGCCAAGGTCGCCAATTTCTTCGGCCCGATCATGCTGATCTGGTTCACCGTGCTCGCCGGGCTCGGCATCTATCACATCGCCGACGATGTCGGCGTCTTCGCCTCGATCAACCCGTATTGGGGCGTGCGCTTCTTCTACGACCACCCCGGCGTCTCGCTGGCGGTGCTCGGCTCGGTCTGTCTGGCGGTGACGGGGGCCGAGGCGCTCTACGCCGATATGGGCCATTTCGGCCGCGGCCCGATCCGCAGCGCCTGGATCTTCATGGTCTTCCCGGCGCTGTGGCTGAACTATCTCGGCCAGGGCGCGCTGATCCTGTCGGACCCGACGGCGATCGACAATCCCTTCTACAAGCTGGCGCCCGAGGGCTTCATCCTGCCGCTGGTGGTGATGGCGACGATCGCCACGATCATCGCGAGCCAGGCGGTCATCACGGGGGCCTTCTCGCTGACGCGCCAGGCGATCCAGCTCGGGCTGCTGCCGCGCCTCGAGATCCGCCACACCTCCGAGACCACTTCGGGCCAGATCTACATTCCCCGCGTCAACACCATGCTGCTGGTCGTGGTGCTGGTCCTGGTTTGGACCTTCCGCACCTCGTCGAACCTGTCGCACGCCTATGGCATCTCGGTGTTCGGGGCGATGATGGTGGATTCGCTGCTGGCCTTCATCGTGATCTGGAAGGGCTGGCGCTGGGGCCTGCTCGCCACCATCGCCGTGGTCACGCCCTTCCTGATCATCGACATCGCCTTCGTCTCGGCCAATCTGCTGAAGCTGTTCAGCGGCGGCTACGTGCCGGTGCTGCTCGCCATCCTGCTGGTCGCGA
>JBKBRD010000113.1:6863-9385 GCA_046292405.1 Allobosea sp.
TGATGTGGACCTGGGTGCGCGGCACGAAAATCCTCTTCGACAAGACGCGCAAGACCGACGTGCCCCTGCTCGAACTGGTCGGCATGCTGTCCAAGAGCCCGCCCTACCGGGTCAAGGGCATGGCCGTGTTCCTGACCAGCGATCCCGAGACGGCGCCGGCCTCGCTGCTGCACAATCTCAAGCACAACAAGGTGCTGCATGAGCGCAACGTCATCCTGACCGTGCGCTCGGCCGATACGCCGCGCGTGGCGGAGGAGGAGCGGGTGCGGCTGTCGCGCATCACCGACGATTTCTGGCGCGTCGAGATGGTCTACGGCTATATGGAGAGCCCGAACGTGCCCAAGGGCCTCGCCATATTGCGCAAGCAGGGCTTCAAGTTCGACATCATGTCGACCTCGTTCTTCCTGTCGCGCCGTTCGATCAAGGCCTCGCCGCAATCGGGCATGCCGATCTGGCAGGATAAATTTTATATCAGCCTGACCAAGAGCGCGACGGACGCCACGAGCTTCTTCCAGATTCCGACCGGGCGCGTGGTCGAGGTGGGCACTCAGGTGACGGTCTAAAGCCGTCAATCCATCCGCGCCGAGCCCTCGGGCAGCTTGCGCACCCGCTCGCGGTAGAGCAGGTAGAGGCCCGAGGCGATGACGATGCCGGCGCCGGCGAAGGTCCAGCTGTCGGGAAACTGGCCGAAGACGAACCAGCCGAGCACGATCATCCAGACGATCTGCGAATAGATGAAGGGCGCCAGCACCGTCGCCGGCGCCAGCCGATGCGCCAGGATCAGCAGCCAGTGGCCGAAGCCGCCGAAGACCCCGGTGGCGAGCATGATCAGCCAGGGCAGCCAGCCCTGCGGCGTCGTCCAGAACCAGGGCAGCAGCGGCAGCACCGCGAGCGTGCCGGCGACGCCGGAATAGACCATGGTCGTTTCCGGCGGGTCGATGGTGGACAGCATGCGCGTCGCCAGCGAATAGAAGGCGTAGCAGATGCAGCCGCCGACGCTGAGAAAGGCGGCGGCGTGCATGCCGCCGAGCCCCGGCCGGGTGATGACCAGCACGCCTATGAAGCCGACGAAGATGGCGATGAGCCGGCGCGGTCCCGGCCATTCTCCCAGCATCGGGCCCGACAGCAGCGCCACCAGCAGCGGCGTCGCGAACATGATCGACACTGTCTCGGCCAGTTGCAGGTATTTCAGGGCGAAGAAATTCAGCGCCGTCGATCCCAGCAGCAGCAGCGAGCGCAGCATCTGCAGCTTGAGCCGGCCGGTGCGCAGCACGCCGGGATGGCTGACCGGATTGAGCAGGGCCAGCACCAGGATCATGCTGCCGGCATAGCGCACGAACACGACCTGCAGCGGGTCGACGACGCCCGACAGCCATTTGGCGCTGGCGTCGAGCAGGGCGAAGAGCAGCACCGCGCCGCACATCAGGGCGATGGCGATCAGGCGATTGCGCGCCGTCTCGGGCGGGAGGGTGAGGGCGGTTGGCAAGGACCCGTCCGTCATGCGTGAGGTGTATGACGAACGAGGTTTAACCGATTTATATGGGCTGACCAGCCGGCAGGCGCATGCGCTCCATGCGCTATCACGCGTCGCTGTCGATATCGTCGGCCTCGGTCTCGGCGTCCTCAGGATCGGCGCCGGCCTTGGACAGACCCTTCGCGGCCTTGCGCAGCAGCTTGCGCAATTGCTTGCGCTCCTTCGAATCCAGCCGCTCCAGCAGGTCTTCCTCGACCTGGTTCCAGACGACATCCAGCGAAGCCGCGGTCTTCTGGCCGCTCTCGGTGAGCGCGACCTGGACGAGCCGGCCGTCGCGATTGCCGCCTTCGCGCGTCACCAGCCCCTGCAGCGACAGCCGCCCGATCGTCTTCGACACGGTCGGCGGCTTGACCCGAAGCAGCGACGCGAGCTCGCCCATGGTCATCGGCGCCGCCTGCAGCGCCTTCAGCGCCTGTTCCTGGCCGGGAAACAGCCCGAGCGCGTTCAGGCGCTCGCCCATCCGCGCCCGGTGGAGGCGCGCCGTCACCAGCAGGGCGCGGCCCACGCTCTTCTCCAGCGATTTAGTCATGAGCCGGTCCTCGCTAATGGTTGCTCTATTCGTTCGCCGGCTGTCAGATTACCCGTGTGGATGACAGGATGATGACGATAGGGCAAGAGCGATATCATAATCGTCCAAGTTGTGTTCGTACCTTGTCGATGAATCGCGCCCTGCTTTCGGGGGTCGAGCGGTTCATATCGTAATGGGCGAGATAGAGCGGGTTGGCAGAAGGGTGGCAGACGGCGCGCAGCGCCCTCCGCACGATTTTGCGGGGAGGATCGCCCATCAGCATGGCCCGCCAGCGCGTGCCGCCATAGCTGGTGACGGCGACCAGCCTGCGGATGGTCCAGAGATTGGGCCTGACCTTGCCATCGACCAGCTTGAACGAGACCCCGGGCAGGAAGACCCGGTCGAAGAAGCCCTTGAGAATGGCCGGGTAGCCGAAATTCCAGACCGGGAAGCACAGCACCAGCGCCTCGGCCGCCTGCA
>JBKBRD010000114.1:0-2083 GCA_046292405.1 Allobosea sp.
GGGCAGGCGGACGACCTTGGCGTGGTCTACGACGACATCGACCGTGTCGGCGGCTGGCGCAGCCTTCACGTCGCCTTCCGATAAATTGAAGGCGAGTACGCAGGCCGCCGCCGCAATGAATGCAGCCTTGTACGATCCTGGCTGGAATCCTTCACGGAACGCTTTCGGATTGAACATATTGGCGGCCCCGGGATCTCGCACAAGAAATTCGGCTGCACCAGCAAAGCGCAAAATGATGAACGAAACCCTAAGCCGTTCGCGTCACGTGGTTTTTCGCCCTGATGCCGGCTATGAATACAGGCGTTTCAGCCGAATGTCGCACCGCGGGCGACGTGTATCGGGCCCCTTAAACGTCCGGCGGAGCCAATAAAAATAGATAGATCGTTGAATAAACTCCGAATGCACGGACATTACGCTAGGTTATTTCAAAATTTCTATATTTCGAATTATCTATTAACCACCATTCTGGACGGTTTGCGAAGCTCCGAATTCTTCGCTTCGTTTAACTGATCATCAAGAGGTGCGGGGTAATGTCCATTTGTCGCTGACCGAAGCCGACAGAGCGAAGGCAGCCGTCAAACCGTGGTGTAAAAGGAGTACTGACATGACCAACCTCTTCAAGAGCTTCATCAAGAACGAGTCCGGCGCCACCGCGATCGAGTACGGCCTGATCGCCTCGCTCGTCGCCGTTGCCGCCATCGGCGCCATGACGACCGTCGGCACGAAGCTGACCAGCACCTTCACCGAGATCAGCGACAAGCTGAAGTGATGCCGGTTGCGGGTCACGCACCCGCGGCCTAGCGCATAGGGACGCCTCGGCTTGCCGGGGCGTTCTTCGTTTTGGGCGCAGCTTTCGCGCCCGCCACTATCAATTCGTCAATCCTGGCCTGCTAGACCTCGCGGCTGAGGAATTGGGTGGAGTTCAGTCATGTCAGTATCGCTCGCCGCCATGTTGGTGTTTTTCCCTGCAGGCATGGCCTATGCCGCCGCCAGTGACCTGCTGACGATGACGATCTCGAACCGTCTCTGCCTCGCGCTCTTCGCCGGCTTCCTCGCCTGCGCCGCCTATGTCGGGCTGACGCCCGAACAATGGGGCCTGCATTTCGCGGCCGGCGCGCTGGTTCTCGTCGTCTGCTTCGGCATGTTCGCCGCCGGCTGGATCGGCGGGGGCGACGCCAAGCTCGCCGCCGTCACCGCGCTCTGGTTCGGGTTCGAGCATCTCATGCCCTATCTCGCCATCGCCGGCGTCTTCGGCGGGTTCCTGACCCTGGCGATCCTGAAGCTGCGCTCCGCGCCGCTGCCGGCGTTCGCCCTGGGGTGGCAGTGGCTGCAGCGCCTCCACTCTCCCGACGAGGGCGTGCC
The DNA here is from genome assembly GCA_046292405.1 of Allobosea sp. Lineage (GTDB taxonomy): Bacteria > Pseudomonadota > Alphaproteobacteria > Rhizobiales > Beijerinckiaceae > Allobosea. Next base: position 1,363 of record JBKBRD010000114.1, read on the forward strand.
TTACGGGATCGCCCTGGCGTTTTCCGCCCTGCTGGTCCTGCCCGAGACCAGCCTGTGGCGGGCCGCCATCCTCGGCTGAGAGGCGGCCGCGCCGTCGGCCGGCCGTCCAGCGCGGGCGACGCCTGACCCAAGGCTTCCGGTCCAGCCAAAAAGATACGTTGCCTTAACCATAAGTTGACGATTCCCGCTGCACGATCCTCGCAGGAGCCAAGAGGTTTGGCCGAGGGTCAGTCGCAATGAGTCCCGCCCGTATCATCATTCTGGTCGTCGCGCTGGTCGCCGGCCTCGGAGCCGCGCTGCTGATGCAGCGCAGTCCGGAGAAGCCGGCCGAGGTCGTGACCTCGGTCGCGGCGCCGACCGTGCCGGTGCTCGTCGCCGCCGCCGAAATCCCGCTGGGCAACAAGCTCGCCGCCAGCGATCTGCGCTGGCTCGACTGGCCGCTCGCCAGCGTGCCGGCCGGCGTCATCCGCAAGGACGAAGCGCCCGGCGCCGAACAGGAGCTCACCGGCCAGCTCGCCCGCTTCCCGATCCTCGCATCCGAGCCGATCCGGCGCGAAAAGCTGATCCGCACCGACGGCACCGGCTTCCTCTCCGCCGTGCTCCCGGCCGGCAAGCGCGCCATCGCCATCAGCACCGACAATCGCGGCTCCGCCACGGCGGGCGGCTTCATCCTGCCCAACGACCGCGTCGACGTGGTCAGCACCACGCGGCCCGAGGGCGC
>JBKBRD010000114.1:2183-9373 GCA_046292405.1 Allobosea sp.
TCCGGCGAAACCGTCGTCGCTTATGTCAGCGAGGTCATCCTGAAGAACATCAGGGTGCTCGCCATTGGCCAGAACGTCCAGGAGCGCAATGGCGAGAAGGTGGTGACCGGCGAGACCGCCACGCTCGAAATCGACCCGCGCCAGATCGAAGTCATCGCCGAAGCGCAGAAGGTCGGTTCGCTGTCCCTCGTGCTGCGCAGCCTGCAGGACTCGGGCGAAGCCGTGACGGGCGCCGATGATGGCGGCCTCACTCTCGTCCGCTACGGCGTCACCACCAAGGGCGTGAAACCATGATCGCTGACCGGATTCTGCTTCCCGCCGCATTGGCGGCGCTGATCGCCCTTCCCGCCCAGGCGCAGACCAGGCGCGTCGGCGCCACCGAGCCCGCCCCGGTCCTCAATGTCGGGGCGAGCGAGCACGCCATCGCCCGCAAACTCGATCTTTCCATCGGCCGCTCGCTGGTCATCGAGCTGCCGCGGGACGCCAAGGAGGTCTTCGTCGCCAATCCCAAGGTGGCGAACGCGGTCGTCCGCTCGGCCCGCAAGATCTTCATCATCGGCATCGCCGACGGCTCGACCTCGATGTTCGTCATCGATTCCGAAGGCCGCCAGATCTCGGCGCTGGAAATCGAGGTCGGGCGCGATCTCAACGTGCTGCGCCAGACCCTGCGCTCGGCGCTGCCGCGGGCCAAGATCGAGGTCAAGCCGGCCGGCAACTCCATCCTGCTCATCGGCGACGTCACCAACGCCTCCGAGGCGACCCAGGCCGTCGACATCGCCAACGCCTTCGTCGGCCAGTCCAGCGGGCTGTTCACCTCGTCGAAGGGCGCGGTGATCAATTCGCTGTCGATCCGCGGGCGCGACCAGGTGATGGTCAAGGTCGTGGTCTCCGAGGTCTCGCGCAAGGCGATCAAGCAGCTCGGCATCAACTCCAACGGCGAATGGCGGCTCGGCAATTTCTCGATCACGCCGAGCATCGACAACCCCTTCCCGTTGCAGCCGCAGGCGCTCGCCGCCACGGCGATCGGCGCCGGCATCGGCAATTCCACCAATTTCACGCTCAAGGCGCTCGAGCGCGCCGGCCTGTCGCGCGTCCTCGCCGAACCGACGGTCACCGCGATCTCGGGCGAGAGCGCGAAATTCACCGCCGGCGGCGAAGTGCCGGTGCCCAAGGGGCAGAACTGCAGCGCCGACACCTTCGGCCGCCTCACCTGCCAGCTGCAGATCGAATACAAGCCGATCGGCGTCGCGCTCAACTTCACCCCGATCGTGCTGTCGGACGGCAAGATCAGCATGCGAATCGCCACCGAGGTCACCGAGCTCGATTTCGAGAACCAGGTCCGCCTGAGCGGCTCCGGCCAGCAGGATCTCAACGTCCCCGCCTTCCGCGTCCGCAAATCCGACACGACCGTCGAGCTGCCGTCCGGCGGCACGCTCGCGACGGCGGGGTTGATCCAGCGCGTCGGCCGGACCTCGCTCAACGGTTTCCCCGGCCTGATGAACATCCCGATCATCGGCACGCTGTTCCGCTCGCGCGACTACCAGCGCGAAGAGACCGAGCTGATGATCACCGCCACCCCCTACATCGCCAAGCCGATGGAGCCCAACCAGGTTCAGCGCCCGGATGACGGCTTCGTCGAGACCCATGACGCGCAGGCCATCCTGCTCGGGCGCCTCAACAGGCTCTACGGCTCCGGAAGCGGCGCAAGGCCCCAGGCCTACAAGGGGCGCGTCGGCTTCATCGCCGACTGAGCGCCTGAGGCAGGCGAAAGGACAGGCGGACCATGACGGCTCGATCCAGCAAGGCACGGACCATGCGCAGACTCAGTGCAGTTCTCATCCTCGGCGCCTCGCTCGGCGCCTGTGTCGCCAAGGGCGATCTGACCGCCTCGCTCGCGCCCGACGATGTGCGGGAGCGCCACCCCATCGTGCTGCGCGATGCGCCGAAATCGCTCGACGTCTTCGTCGGACGGGCCGGCTCCGGGCTCGATGAGCGCCAGGCCGAGGATGTCGCGAATTTCGCCCAGGATTATCGCCGCTCCGGCCGCGGCGGGCTGGTGGCGCAGGTGCCGACAGGCTCGCAGCGCGATTCCGCCGCAGGCTCGACGCTGCATGGCATTCGCGCGGCGCTCGCCCGCGGCGGCGTGCCGGGCTCGGCGCTGTCGGTGCGCAGCTACCAGGTCAACGATCCCGGCCTCGCCTCGCCGATCCGGCTCACCTTCGCTTCGTTGCAGGCGGCGGTGCCGCACCAGTGCGGCCAGTGGCCCGAGGATCTCGGCTCGTCGCAATACAATGTCTCGGCCAACAACCAGCCCTATTGGAATCTCGGCTGCGCCAGCCAGGCCACCCTGGCGGCCCAGGTCGCCGATCCCATCGATCTGGTGCGCGCCCGCGCCGAAGGCCGCCCCGACATCGCCAAGCGGATGGGCGCCATCACCAAGCTGCGCGAGGGCAAGGATCCGTCGACGGAGTACCGTCAGCAGACGCCGCAGATCAACAGCGCCGTGGGTGGCCGGTGATGGAGACGGTCGAAGACCACGAGGTCCACTCCGATTCGCCCACGGGCGAGAGCGTCATCGCGCCGCTGCCGCGCATCACCATCCAGGCCTTCTGCGAGACGCCCGGCGTCGCCGCGACCATGCAGGCGGCCATCGCCGACAGGCGGATGGCCAAGACCCATGCCCGCATCCAGATGGGCGGGCCGGCCGCCGCGGTCGAGGCCTTCCGCACCGCGCCGACGCCCAATGTCATCGTGCTCGAGACCGTCTCCGATCCGTCGGCGCTGGTCGCGCATCTCGATGCGCTGGCGCAGAGCTGCGACGCCGGCACCAAGGTCGTGGTCATCGGCCATGTCAACGACGTCCAGCTCTACCGCGACCTGATCCGCCGCGGCGTCAGCGAATATCTGATCGCCCCGCTCGGCACGCTCGACGTGTTGCGCACCCTGTCCGAGCTCTATGCCGCGCCCGGCGCGTCGGCCGTCGGCCGCATCATCGCCGTGATGGGCTCCAAGGGCGGCGTCGGCTCTTCCACCATCGCGCACAACCTCGCCTGGACCATTGCCGGCAGCCTCGATTCCTCGACCGTCATCGTCGATCTCGACATCGCCTACGGCACGGCGGGCCTCGACTTCAACCAGGACCCGCCCCAGGGCGTCGCCGAAGCCGTCTTCGCGCCGGAGCGGCTCGACGCCAACATGCTGGACCGCCTGCTCTCCCGCTGCAGCGAGAACCTCGCTCTGCTTGCCGCGCCCGCGATGCTCGACCGGACCTGCGACCTGCCGGAAGACGCGTTCGACCAGCTCTTCGATCTGCTGCGCGCCAGCGTTCCCACCGTCGTCCTCGACGTGCCCCATGTCTGGACGGCCTGGGCCAAGCGCGCCCTGATCAGCGCCGACGAGGTCATCATCGTGGCGGAGGCGGAGCTCGCCTCGCTGCGCAACGCCAAGAACCTGATCGATCTGCTGCGCGCCAACCGCCCCAATGATTCCGGCGCGCGGCTCGTCCTCAACAAGGTCGGGCTGCCGAAGCGGCCCGAGATCGAGGCCGCCGAGTTCTCCAAGGCGGTCGGCGCGCCGGTTCTCAGCGCGATCCCCTTCGACGCCCAGCTCTTCGGCACGGCCGCGAACAACGGCCAGATGATCGCGGAGGTGCAGGGCAAGGGCAAGGTCAACGAGGCCCTGGTCCAGATCGCCAGCGCCGTCACCGGGCGCACCGAATCCAAACGCGGCCGCGCCGGCCTGCTGGAGCCGCTGGTGGCCAAGCTGATGCGGCGGAAAGCCTGACGCGATGAACGGAGCCTGGCTCGCCGCGCCCCCTGTCGCCAGAGAGGGTTGAGATGTTCGGAAAGCGATCCACTGGCGCTGCTGCGCCGATCCCGGCGCTCAAGGAAGCGCCGCGCCCGGTCGCGCGCGTCGCCGCGGCCCCGCCTCCGCCGCCACCCGAATCGCGCCGCGCGCCGGTCGTCGTCGAGAACCCCCATTCCGACGAATACTACCAGATGAAGAGCATGATCTTCGGGGCGCTGATCGAGGCGATCGACCTCTCTCAGCTCGCGAAGCTCGACGCCGAATCCGCCCGCGAGGAAATCCGCGACATCATCAACGAGATCATCTCGTTGAAGAACGTCGTGCTCTCCATCGCCGAGCAGGAGGAGCTGCTCGACGACATCTGCAACGACGTGCTCGGCTATGGCCCGCTCGAGCCGCTGCTGGCGCGCGACGACATCGCCGACATCATGGTCAACGGCGCCTCGCGCACCTTCATCGAAGTCGCCGGCAAGATCACGCTGACCAATATCCGCTTCCGCGACAACGCCCAGCTGATGAACATCTGCCAGCGCATCGTCAGCCAGGTCGGCCGCCGCGTCGACGAATCCTCGCCGATCTGCGACGCGCGCCTCGCCGACGGCTCCCGCGTCAACGTCATCGCGCCGCCGCTGGCGATCGACGGGCCGGCGCTCACCATCCGCAAGTTCAAGAAGGACAAGCTGACCCTCGACCAGCTCGTCCGCTTCGGCGCGATCTCGCCGCCGGGCGCCGAGATCCTCAAGATCATCGGCCGGGTCCGCTGCAACCTCGTCATCTCCGGCGGCACGGGCTCGGGCAAGACGACGCTGTTGAACTGCCTGACCAACTATATCGACGAGGACGAGCGGGTCATCACCTGCGAGGACGCGGCCGAATTGCAGCTGCAGCAGCCCCATGTCGTGCGGCTGGAAACGCGCCCGCCCAATCTCGAGGGCACGGGCGCCATCACCATGCGCGACCTCGTCAAGAACTGCCTGCGCATGCGGCCCGAACGCATCATCGTCGGCGAAGTGCGCGGCCCGGAAGCCTTCGACCTGCTCCAGGCCATGAACACCGGCCATGACGGCTCGATGGGCACGCTCCACGCCAACACCCCGCGCGAATGCCTGAGCCGCATCGAATCGATGATCACCATGGGCGGCTTCTCGCTGCCCTCGAAGACGCTGCGCGAGATGATCTGCTCCTCCATCGACGTGATCATCCAGGCCCAGCGCCTGCGGGACGGGTCGCGCCGGATCACCCACATCACCGAGGTGATGGGCATGGAAGGCGAGGTCATCATCACCCAGGACCTGATGACCTACGAGATCATGGGCGAGGACGCCGCCGGCAAGCTGATCGGCCGCCATCGCTCGACGGGCATCGGCCGGCCCCGTTTCTGGGAGCGCGCCCGCTATTACGGCGAAGAACAGCGGCTCGCCGCCGCGATCGACGCTCTCGACGCCGAAGGTGAGGGCGTCCCGGCCTGAGGGCCGGCGCGCCGGGAAAGCGACAGGTCATGGACAAGAGCGTCATCGCCGTCATCATTCTGTCGACCCTCGCGGCGGCGGGCGTCGTCTATGCGCTGTTCTATCCGATGCTCAGCGGCCAGTCCCGCGCCGAGAAACGCCGCAAGGAGTTCGCCGCGCCGGTGGCGGCCCGCGGCGTCGACCGCGAAGCCCAGACGCGCGCCAAGCGCGGCCAGATCGCCCAGAGCCTGAAGGAGATCGAGGCCCGCGAAACCGCAAGGCAGAAGCTGTCGCTGGAGATGCGCATCCTGCAGGCCGGGCTGAGCTGGGACCGCAAGAAATACTATATCGTCAGCGCGGTCTGCGCCGTCGTCCTCGCGCTCGTGCTGCTGATCGCCAGCGGCAGCCCGATCCTCGCCTTGGTCGGCCTGTTCGTCGGCGGTTTCGGCCTGCCGGCATGGTATCTCAAGCGCTGCAAGGCGAAGCGGCTCAAGAAATTCGGCATCGAGTTCCCCAACGCCGTCGATGTGGTCGTGCGCGGCATCAAGGCCGGCCTGCCGCTGAACGACTGCCTGCGCATCGTCGCGGGCGAGGCGGCCGAGCCGGTGAAGAGCGAGTTCAGGCTGATCATCGAAAGCCAGCAGCTCGGCCTGCCCTTGACGGAGGCGGCCGCGAAACTGTTCGAGCGCATGCCCTGCGCCGAATCGAATTTCTTCGGCATCGTCCTGGCGATCCAGCAGAAGACCGGCGGCAACCTGTCGGAGACGCTGGGCAATCTCTCGCGCGTGCTGCGCGAGCGCCGCAAGATGCGCGACAAGATCCAGGCCGTCTCGATGGAGGCCAAGGCCTCGGCCGCGATCATCGGCTCGCTGCCCCCGGCGGTGGCGATCCTCGTCTATGTCACCACGCCGAAATACATCGAGCTGCTCTGGCTGACGCAGGCCGGCAAGGTGGCGATGGTCGCAGGCGGCGTCTGGATGCTGATCGGCATCCTCGTCATGCGCAAGATGATCAACTTCGATATCTGAGGCGCGCCATGATCGATCTCATCGCCGACAAGCTTGTCGACACGCAGTTCCTGCTCGCGATTCTGGTGGCGGTGGCGGCGGCCGCCACGGTCATCACCGTCGCCATCCCGCTGACGGAAGGCAGCCATCTGCAGAAGCGGATGAAGAGCGTCGCCACCGAGCGCGACAAGATCCGCGCCCGCGAGCGCGAGCGGCTGAACCGGCAGAAGGAAAAGGTCAGCCTGCGCCAGGAGCCGAAGGAGTTCATGCGGCGCATCGTCGACCAGTTCAAGCTGGGCGACTGGCTGGGCACCGAATCGGCCAAGAAGCAGCTGGTGATGGCGGGCTATCGCGGCCCGCAGGCTGAAATCGCCTTCCTGTTCTTCCGGCTGGTGATGCCGATCGGCCTGTTTCTGTTCACCCTGTTCTATGTCTTCGTGATCAACGGCTTCGGCCAGCCGACGACGATCAAATTCGGCATGGCTCTGTTCGGGGCCTATCTCGGCATCAAGGCGCCCGAGGTCTTCCTCTCCAACCAGATATCCAAGCGCCAGCTCTCGATGAAAGCCGCCTTCCCGGATGCGCTCGATCTGCTGCTGATCTGCGTGGAATCCGGCATGTCGATGGAGCACGCCTTCCGCAAGGTGGCGCAGGAGATCGGCGGCCAGTCGGTGGCGCTGGCCGAAGAGTTCGCGCTGTGCACGGCCGAGCTGTCCTATCTGACGGAACGGCGTCAGGCCTATGAGAACCTCGCCCAGCGCACCGGCCTGGAGGGGGTGAAGTCGGTTTCCACCGCGCTGATCCAGGCGGAGCGCTACGGCACCCCGCTGGGGACGGCGCTGCGCACCCTGGCGCAGGAGAGCCGGGACCAGCGCATGATGGAGGCGGAGAAGAAGGCCGCCGCCTTGCCGCCGAAGCTGACGGTGCC
>JBKBRD010000115.1:0-9366 GCA_046292405.1 Allobosea sp.
GTCGCGCACCGTGGCGAACATCCACCAGCGCCCGCCATGTTCGACCAGCGTTGCGTCGCTGGCGACGACATCCGCCACCAGCCGCGCCTCGTGAACCCAGCCGCCCGGAAAAGCGCTCGCCCGGAACAGGTCGATGGCGCCGGCCTCGCCGCTTTCGGGAATCATCCAGACTTCGCCGTCGCGGGCGAAGACGAAGGGATAGGATAGGTGGCCGGGCTGCTCTAGCACTGGAACGGGCTGGCCGACCGGGCCGTTCGCATCGAAGGGCAGGGCGGAGATGATACCCTTGCCGACACTGTGCTCATAATCCTCGAGAAACAGCGTCAGCCGGCCCTGATGCAGGATCGGGAAGGGATCGGCATAGAAGCGGCGCCCATCATCAGGCAGGTCGCGCCAGCCAGCATCGGGATGCCGCCGCAGATCATAAAGATCGGGTCCGTCGAGCTTTCGCCAGCCGGTGCGCCAATGCGGAGCGTTGCAGCAGAGGCGATAGAGCCTGCGGGCCACGGCTCCGGCCAGTTTTTTGGCCGCGATCCCGACCAGCCCTGCGTGATCGGGCAGGGGCGTAGTCGCGCGATGGCCGCAATCGCCCGGCAGCGCCGGCAGAGCGCGGCTGGCGCCCTGGGTCACCGCCGCGACGCACAGCGTCACGATGCGGGCCAGCACATCCTCGAATGACGCCAGCAGGACGCCGCCATATTCGGTTCCCGGCCGTCCCGTCGCGATCGGGTTGGAGCCTTCGACGAGCGCCACGACCGGCAGATGCCCCGCCAGCAGCGAGCTGAGCAGCGCAGTCTCGCCTGCGACGCCGTCATAGGTCAGCCGCCAGATGCCGGGGTCGTCAGAACCGTCGGCCCCGCACAGGTCCAGCGTCAGCTCGGGTGGTCCAGCGGTTCCCGCAGCGCCAGCGTCCCTCTCGAATGCCGTGAGTTCGCTCTCCGTCACCCGCGCCGACAGGCCGTCGCGCGCCAATCCGTGAAGCTGAGCCTCGAGCGCAAACAAAGATTCGATCGGGCCTGGCGTCGGCTCCGCGCCCGTGACGCGCGCGATCGCAACCCAGCAGTGCGGTAGGGCCTGTAGGCGACGCGCCAGCACAATCTGCCAGCGCCGAAGCTGCGCAGGGTCCACTCGCAGCGTCAGTCGCATGTGAGTGCCTGAACCATTCTTAAAAACACAAACTAAGCTCTGTCTGACGCAAAATTTGATAATGCACGATTTTTCCGCCGAATACGGAAGCACGATTTCTGTTGCGAATTGGTTAGTGCTCTCGGCGCTAGCTGCGGTGCCGTTGTTCATCGGCGCGGGCTTTGCTCCTGCTTAGCCTCGATCCGGCAGATGCTGAATCAGTTGTTAACGAATGTCTGGCATGACCTCGATTTGAATATGGGCCAGTCCCGCGACGCGGGCGAAACCGGATGCGCGCAGGAACCTGAATGACCAGCCTCGCCCCGTCAGCCCGTCGGTCCGACGCTGCGCCCGCGTTCGGCGCGGCGCAGGGAGCGCAGCGATGGCCACAGGACGGCACGGTCGAGGCGACCGACGTCTGGCGGATTCTCTGGCACCGCCGCCTCTTCATCCTGGCCACGGCCGCCGTCTTCGTGGCGCTCGCCCTTGCTTACGGCCTGCTGACGCCAACGCTCTATTCGGCCAGCGCTCAGATCCTGATCGACCCTCGCGACCGTCAGGTACTGGCCAATGACGTGAATCCGAGCGCGGTCGCGCCCGATGGCGGCGTCACCCAGGTCGAAAGCCAGGTCAGCGTCATCCAGTCCGCAGGGGTGCTGCTCAGGGCGATCGCCGCCATCGACCTCAGCAAGGACCCCGAATTCAACGGCTCGGGGCTGTTCACGGGGCTTGGCGACATGCTGGGCCGCGCCGTCGCGCCGGCCGGTCCCAAGCGCAGCCTGACGCCGGCGGAGGCGCGCACGCTGACGGCCCTGCGCCGCCGGCTCGGCGTCAAGCGCGCTGACAAGGTGCTGGTGGTCGACGTCGCGGTCACGGCGCAGGATCCCGACAAGGCGGCCCGCATCGCCAACGCCTTCGCCGACGCCTATCTGATCGACCAGGCGGAGGCCCGCAGCCAGGCCGCGAGCGAAGCCGCGGATGCGCTCACGGCGCGGCTCGCCGAGCAGCGCCGGCGGGTGGAGCAGGCCGAGAACGCCGTCGAGCGCTACCGCGTCGAGAACAACCTGACCGTCGCTTCCGGCCGGTTGATCTCGGAACAGCAGCTGACCGATATCGGCAACCAGCTGTCGCAGGCGCAGAGCCGGACCTCGGCATTGAAGGCGCAGGTCGACCAGATCGCGCGGCAGCGCAGCGCCGGCGGGCCTGCCGGCGGCACCTCCGAGGCCATGCAATCGGCCGTGATCCAGAAACTGCGCGAGCAGGAAGGCACGCTGATCCAGCGCGAAGCCGATCTGCAGTCGCAGCTCGGCCCGCTGCACCCCTCGATCGCGGCGGTGCGCAGCCAGATTTCCAATATCCGCCAGCTCATCACCGCCGAGCTCGACAGGCTGTCGCGCTCGGTGCGCACCGATTACGAGCGCGCCCAGGCCAATGAGCGCCAGCTGGCGGCGAAACTGGAGACGCTGACGCGCCAGACGCAATCCTCCGACCAGGCCTCCGTGCGGCTGCGCGAATTGCAGCGCGACCTCGAGGCGGTGCGGGCGGTCTATGCGAGCTATCTGCTGCGCGCGCAGGAAACGCGCGAGCAGGCCGGGCTCGACACAACCAATGCCCGCATCATCAGCCGGGCCCAGCCGCCGCAGCAGAAGAGCTGGCCGCCGCTCGGCGTGCTGCTGCTCGGGGCGCTGGGCGGCGGCCTGGGTCTCGGCGCCGGCGCGGCGCTGGTGCGCGAGTATATTTCGCCAAAGCTGCTGTCGAGCGGGCAGGTCCAGTCTTTGCTGGGCGCGCCGGTGATCGGCATCCTCCCGCCCGAGGGCGCCGATGAGCGCGCCCGCAATGCCCCCGAGGCGCAGGCGACGCCGGCGGCAGCCGGGTTCTGGCAGCGCAAGCAGGCGGCGCTCGCCGCGATCAGGCTAGGCGGCGCCGTCAAAGCCGAAGCGGCCGTCTCGCCGGCGGCCAACCCGGAAACGCGGGCCGAGGCGGTGGCGGGGCTGGCGTTGCTGCGGCTGTTCGAGGATGGCGGTCAGCGCGCGCAGGCGGCCGTGCGCAGCGTGCTTTTGACCTCGACGGCGGAAGATTCGAGCGAGCGCTCCCGCACCGCCTTTTTGCTCGCCCATGTCGCCGCCTTGCGCGGCGACCGCGTGCTGCTGATCGACGGCGATGTCGAGCATAATCAGCAGAGCAGCGTGCCGGGCATCCTCGACCTTCTGCGCGGCGAAAGCCCGCTCGCCGGCGCCATCCATTACGGCAGCCGCCGCGATGTCGCGCTGATGGCCAAGGGACGCCAGCGACCCGCCGGGCAGAAGGTCTCCAGCCGCGCCTTCGCGATCCGGACGCTCGCCGAGGCGGGCAAGGATTTCGACCTCGTCATCATCGATGGCGGCGTGCTGAGCCGTAACATCAAGATCGCGCCGCTGGTGGCGGTGGTGGAGCAGGTGCTGATCGTCTCGCAGCTCAACCGGGCCGATCAGCGCGATGTCGCCGAGATCGCGGAAGCAACGCAGGTCATGGGCCGCACCATCGGCGCCGCCATGCTGATCGATTCGATGGGCCGCGGCTGAATGGCGGTCGCGGGCCATGCGCCTGCCGCCGCCGCTGCGCAGCGTCCGGCCGTCGCGCGGCTGGGGCCGGGAACCAGCACCGGTCTCGTGCTCGCCGTGGCGCTGCTCTTTGGCGTGTCGGGCGGCATGCTCTGGCTGGTCGGCTATAATTACGACGGGTTGTCGGGCGGGGCGCTGACCAAGATCCATCCGGGCACCTATCTCATCGTCTTGCTGTTCGGCTGGAGCCTGGCGGCGTCCGGCGACCCGGTCGCGCGCTTCGCACGCCTTGCCGCGCTGCGGCCGGCCAGCCTCGTGCTGGCGATCACGGCGCTGGTCGCGCTGGCGATTTTCGTCATCCGCCAGGCCCCCGGCATGGCCGGGCTGCTCGACACGTTTTTCGGCCCGGCCCTGCTGCTGATGCTGCTCGCCGACGCAGACGAGCGCACCATGGCGCGGATGGAAACGGCGCTGCATGTGGTGATGACCGCCAATGCGCTGCTCGGCCTCTACGAATTCGCCTCGCAGAACCTGCTGTTTCCCTATCGCTTCGAGGGCGCCGCCTTCGAATGGGATCCGCGCTCGACCTCGCTGCAAGGACATCCGCTCGCCAACGCCATGATGACGGCCTGCTATCTGATGGCCCTGACGAGCGGGGCCCGCGCCCTGCCCGACCGGGTGCGCCTCGCACTGATTCTCCTGCAATCGGCGGCGCTGGTGGTGTTTGGCGGGCGCACGGCGCTGCTGCTCTCGCTCGGTTTCGGCGGCCTCTATGCGATCTCGGCTCTGCTGCGCCAGCTCAAGACCGGCCGCGTGCCGCTGCTCGGCGCGGCCTTGGGCGTGAGCATGCTCGCCGTCCTGCCCGTCGGGCTCGCCGCGCTCTGGGCCGGCGGCTTCTTCGACGCGCTGTTGCAGCGCTTCATGTCCGATGGCGGCAGCGCCAATGCGCGCAAGGAAATGTTCGAATTGGTTCTCGCCCTGCCGCTGCGCGATCTGGTGGTCGGCCCCGATGTCGAATGGGTCGAATCCCTGCGCCGCATCCATGGGCTGGAATGGGGCATCGAAAACCCGTTCGTGCGCATGCTGGTCTATCAGGGGCTGCTGGTCACGCTGCTGCTCGCCGTCACCTTCAGCCTCTATGTCTACGAACTCGCGCGGCTGTGCCGACCGGGCGTCTGGCTGCCGATGATCGTCTGGATCATCCTGCTAAACGCCGCCGAGACCGTCGCCTCGAAGACGACGATGCCGGCGAAATTCTCCATCATCGTGCTGTGCCTCTACCGGTCGCCGCCGGGCCCGCGGATCAACCCCGCGGCATGGTCAGCCCGAGCGCGCTGACCATCGCCGGATCGAAGGCGCGCGTCGTGTCGTCGATCAGCCCGAAGCCGTCGAAGGCGTTCCAGAACGCCCAGGGAAAGCCGAAGCTTTCGGCGCTGCTGCGCACGTCCGTCACATAGCGCGCCCGGTCGGCCGCGCCGGATGCGACATAGCGCGCGTCGCTGCGCAGCGCGCCGAATTCCCCCATCAGGATATGGCCGGACGGGATGGCGTGCCGCTCGCCCCAGGCCTTCGCCATGGCGAGATAGCGATCGATGAAGGGCCGCGCCGGGTTGGCGTCGAAATAGACCTTCAGCACGCGTTGCGTCTCGGCATAGGCGTCGCGCTTGGTCTGCGCCGGCGTGACCCGGTCCTGCTCCATCCGCGCCCGCACCGCGGCCAGCGTCGCTTCAAGCGAGCCGGCGGACGCAGGCCATGGCACCGCATTCAACGCCTTGTAGACCGGCTCGCTCATCCAGGGCGCGCCCTGATGGCTGAACAAATAGGGCTCGTAGAAATGAAAGGTGAAGAGCAGCGGCGCCAGATCGGCCAGCGGTCCGGGATCGAGCGCCTGCAGCCCGGAGACCATGCTGCCGCAACTGCCGGTCGCGATCAGGGTCAATCGGGCCGAGCGGCTGCGGGCCGCAGCCAGCAGAGTTTGCTGGATTGCGACCCAGCCCTGACCGCCGCAGCCCTGCGGCGGCTCGTTGACCGGCTCCAGCGCCACCCGCGCGAGATCGAAGCCGGCGAGCATGGCGGCGCAATCGGCCACGAACTGGCGATAGGCCGGCAGGCCGGGCGCGTCGCGGCTTCCATAGAACCTGGTGGGATTCCAATGATGCGTGGCGCCATTGGCCTGGATGTTCAAGACGAGCGACAGCTCGGACCGCAGCACCAGCGCCACCGCGGCGCGCAGCTGTTCCATCAACTCCGTGCGCTGCGCCTCCGGCATGGCGATGAAGGGTCCGGGATCGACCGGCAGCCTGACGAAATCCAGCCCGCTCGCGCGCAGCCGGGCGAGATCGTGCGGCGTCGGCGTCGGGCGCTGCTGCTGGAAGGGCGGCCAGCCGTAATCGGTGCGCGGCGGCGGGTATTCGCGCGTCAGCGAGAACCAGGGCCAGAGATTGACGCCGCGGCGCAGGGAGAGCGGCGGCTCCGCCGCTCGCGCCGGCGGGCTGGCGGCAAGCGCGACGGCGCCGGCGATCAGCCTGCGTCGCGAGAGCTTCACACGCGCTGCTCCTCGGCGACCGACAGCGCCTGGGGTTCGGGCAGGAACCGGCGCGCGGCGGCCTCGTAGCGGCCGAGGATGGCGCCCCAGCTGAACTCCGCGGCGGCGCGTGCGCGCGCGGCGGCGGCGCAGCGCGCCACCAGCGCGTCGTCCTGCAGCACCTCCTGCATCAGTGCGGCGCAACCCGCCTCGTCCTCGAAGAACAGGCCGGCCTCGCCCGCGGTCCAGCGATTATAGACATTGTCATGGGCAATCACCGCATTGCCGGCCCAAAGCGCCTCGACCAGCGAGGGGTTGGTGCCGCCGACCGTGTGGCCATGGACATAGGCGCGGGCATGATGGCGCAGCGCCTGAACCGTCGCCGCATCGTAGATCGCGCCGGGGAAGACGATCTCGTCCCCGGCCGCGGCGAGGACGGATCGATGATAGGCGTTGTCCTCGTGGAACGTGCCGAGCACCACGAGCTTCGCCCCGCGCCGCTGGCGCGAGAAAGCCCGCACGAGCGGCAGGATGGAATTATCCGGCTCAATCCGGGCTATCGAGACCAGATATCCGCCCGGCTCCAGTCCCAAGGCGCGCACGGGCGCTTCGGAAGCGGAGGCGACCGGAACCCCGCCATAGGGAATCATCTCGATGGCGTCGCGCGATCGGCGCGTCGCGAGATGGTCGGCGATGGCGGGATGATCGGCGATCAGCAGATGCGAGGACCAGGCCGCGATCCATTCATTGACCCAGAACCAAGCGCGCACCGGCTTCGACCATTTCGGTCGGCGCCACTCGATCCCGTCCATATTGGTGACGATCTTGCGGCCGCGCAGGCGCAGATAGGGCAGATAGAAGCCGCTATTGTAGCCGAGCACCAGGCTGACGGCGTCGCGGGACGCGGCGTGGTGGGTGCAGATCGCGTCGAATTCCAGGGTGGCGCGCGGCCCGCGCGAGGCGACCTGCACCGTAATCAGCTCGACCCCGCGCCAATGCGTGCTGGCGATGCGCTGTCCGACCTGGTCGACTTCCTGCTGGCAATAGACGCCCACATCCCAGCCGCGTTCGGCCAGATAAAGCGCCAGATGCTCGGCAAACGTCTCGAATCCGCCATGGGCGGCCGGGATGCCGCGCGTTCCCAGGATCAGCAGCGAGGGTCTCTTGGTCGGCATGGTCGCTCCGGGGCGCCGTCTCGTTGGAAAGGCGATAGAGTTCCGTGCGCCGCTTAAGAAGTCTTAAAAGCCAGAGGGATAGTTTGCCCTTGAGGTGAATGGATCGTCTGCGCCGCCGCGCGAACCGGTCGCCATTTCGGTTGAAGACGCGCGTGACGAGGATGACGACATTGCCTGTGCGGATCGCCTGCGTACATCAGGGCTACGAGCTCTACGGCTCCGACCGCTGCTTCGTCGAAAGCGTCGCGGCGCTGCGCCAGGCCTGGCCGGACGCCGAGATCGAGGTGGTGCTGCCGCGTCCGGGGCCGATCGTGCCGTTGCTGCAGCCGCTGGCGGACCGGGTGGTCTTCGAGCCGCTCTGGGTGCTCAGGCGCAAGACTATGATGCGGCTGCTGACGCTCGGCCTGTTCGCCTTGCCGGCGGCGCTGTGGCGCGCCGGTCGCCGGCTGAGCCGCTATGATCTCGTCTATGTCAACACCGCCGTGATCGCCGATTATGCGCTGGCGGCGCGCTTCTTTCCGGGCAGATCGCTGCTCCACATTCATGAGATCGCGGAGGGCGGCGCGGCGCGCATTCTGCGCGGGCTGGCGCTGTGGAGCGGCAGTGCGATCGTCTTCAACTCGCGCGCCACCCAGGCGGCCTACAGCCTGCCGCCGGGGCGCCGGTCCGAGGTGATCTATAACGGCATTGCCGGACCGGCGGTGCCCGAACCGGTGAGCTATGATGGCGGCCGACGCTTGCGTGTGCTGATGCTCGGCCGGATCGGGCCGATCAAGGGGCAGGAGATCCTGCTCGCCGCCATCGCCGCGCTGCCGGCCGAGCTGAAGGGCCGGATCGAGGCGCGGCTGGCCGGGGGCGCCTTCGAGAACGAAGAGCGGGAGCGCGCCTTGCACGAGCTCGTCGGCGCGCAGGGACTGTCCGACACGGTTTCGATCGAGCCTTTCGTCGATGATCCGAGCCCGCTCTACCGCTGGGCGGATATCGTCTGCGTACCCTCCAAACGCCCGGAGTCGCTTGGGCGCGTCGCCATCGAAGCCATGGCCTGGGGGCGCCCCGCCATCGTCTCGGCCATTGGCGGGCTGGTCGAGGTCGTCGATCAGGGCCGCGCCGGCTGGCTCGTGCCGCCCGGCGAGGTTGCGCCGCTCTCCGAACAACTCGCCATGCTGATCGCCCGGCCCGAATTGCTGGCGCCGATGGCGGCGGCAGGCCGGGCGCGCTACCAGGCCGTGTTCAGCGCCGAAGCGGCGGCGCAGGCGATCGCCGCTGCGGCCGGAGCTGTGCTGACGGGCAAATCGATCATGCGCTGACCAGGCGGTATTTTCTGCAGCCGAGGTCTTCGGCCGCGCGGCAAAGAAGTCGATCGACTACGCCCTGATGGAGCGCACCAAACTCGCCAGCGTAGTGCCAGCCTCCCTCGGCTGGTCGGATGTCGGCAACTGGTCGAGCGTTCACGCCACCTCGCCCAAGGACGAGGCCGGCAAAGCCGCGAGCGGCGAGGTGGCGCTGGTCGACAGCCGCAACAATTATCTCCAGACCACCGGCCTGACGATGCTGATCGGCCGAGGATCTCGTCGTCATCGTCGAGAACGACGCGGTGATGGTCGCCCATTGCGACAAGGCCGAGGCCGTGAAGGGCGCCTTCGAGCAGTTGAAGAACCAGGGCCATCGCAGCGTGACCTCCTCGCTGCGGGTCTACCGTCCCTGGGGCTATTACCAGACGCTGGACCAATCGCGCAAATTCCCTGCTTGCAGGGAATTTTAGGCCGAAAACACGCTTATTGCCCCTCGCCTGAGGGCGCTTCCAGGCCGAATTCTGCAGCAGTGACTGACATTTACCGATTCGACGGTAAAATTGGCGCAGGGAATTTCCTGCGCGCGAGGCAGGGAATTTATCACCGCTCTGCAGGGACCATCCCATGCTTCGCAGGGAACATTAAGAAGGGGTCGACGCAAGACTAATTGCTGTAGCGCGAGTGTGAGGGGCTCCTCGACATGCTCTGCG
>JBKBRD010000116.1:0-9240 GCA_046292405.1 Allobosea sp.
GCCGTCGCTCCCGACGAGCCCTTCGACGCGACTGTGGCGGCGCTCGCGGCCTTCGCCGTGGCGGGGGAAACGGCGGCGCGCGCGGCCAACGGTCCCGGCAGCTTCTCCCCGCTCTTCCTCGATGCGCTCTACGGGCTCGACGCGCTTCTGCCAGAGGCCGACAGAAAGGTGCTTGCCGCATGAAAAACTTCGATCTTTCGCTTTATCTCGTGCTCGACCCCGGCCTCTGCCAGGCCCATTCCCTGGTCGAGACGGCGCGGCTTGCGGCTGCGGGCGGCGCGACCATGGTGCAGCTGCGCGACAAGACCGGCGACACGGACGCTCTGGTCGCGACGGGGCGGGCGCTGAAGCAGGCTCTGGCCGGCACGGGCGTCCCGCTGATCGTCAATGACGATGTCGAGGCGGCGCTGGCGATCGGCGCGGACGGCGTCCATCTCGGCCAGTCCGACATGGCGGTCGCGCAGGCCAGACGCAAGCTCGGCGACGCCTGCGTCATCGGACTCTCGGTGACGAACGAGGAGATGATGCGCGCCGTCGATCCGGCCCTGGTCGATTATGTCGGGGTCGGGCCGGTGTTCCCGACGCCGACCAAGCGCAACCACAACCCGCCGATCGGTTTCGACGGGCTCAAGCGGCTCGTGGACATCAGCCCCGTGCCCGCCGTCGCCATAGGCGGGCTCAAGCTCGCCCATGTCGGCGAGGCCCTGGCGAGCGGCGCAGCCGGTCTCGCTGTGGTCTCCGCGATCTGCGGCCAGCCCGACCCACAAGCCGCGAGCCGCGCGCTCGCGGCGGCGATCCGCGACTGGCGCGCCAACCGCGGCTGAGCCGGGCTCACTGCGTCGGCGGCGTCGGCGGCGTCAGCGGCAGGGGCGCGGCCGGGCGCGGGCGCGGCTTGGCGGCGGGCTTGGGATCGGCGGTGATGCCGAGCCTGGCCCGGATCGAGGCGGCGCGCGCCTCGGTGATGCGGGCGCCGCAGAAACCGACCGCGCCTTCGCGCTGGAAGTCGCGGCAGATCTGCGCGCGCTCGGCCGAGAAACCCGCCTGCTCGCGGGCGAGCGTGCGCTGCTCGGTCGCGTCGCTCTTGGCGGTGAGCACGCGATAGCCCTCGCGCACGGCGCGCTCGGCGACGCCGCGCGCCGCTTCGATTTCCTTGGCGCGCGCCGGCAGCGTCCGGGAATCGGGACCCCAAAGCCCGCGCGGGTCGATGCGGCAGGCCGCGGCCTCGACCACGCAGGGCTGGGTCGGCTCGACGACGAGGACGGCGCCGTCGAGCACGTCGAAGACGATCGGGCAGATCGAGGCTTCCAGCCGGTAGCGCGGCACGCCGGCCGGCCGGCCGAGCGCGGTGACGGGCACCGGCTTGTCGCCGAAGGAAATGGCGCAGGGCTCGACCAGATTATTGGCCTGGAAGCCCTCGGCGTTGAGTTTCAGCCCGTAGCCGGTCGCGGTCTTCTCGAACACGGCCTCGCCGAAGCCGCCATTGCGCTTGAGCGTGCGCCCGAGAATCGCGTCCTCGCCGGCCACCTTGATCGCAGGCATCGCGGCTGGGCGCGGAGCGGCGGCGGGAGCGGGCCCGGCGGAGGGCGGCGCGTCCTGCTGGGCGCCCTGCGGGTTGAAGGGCTGCGCGCCCGGCAGCTGCAGCGGCTGCGCCAGCGCCTGGGGCGCGGCGGCGAGCCCGGCGAGGGCCAGCAGGCAGACGAGGCGGAGCGGATGAAGCACGCGGATACCTTGCAGAGTGAAACCCCCGCTGCGTGCATGAATTGCCAGGCCATGACGCGCAAGAGCCTGGGCGCAACACTGACGGGCAATGTTGAAGCGCCATGCGCCCGGCGCGCCGCCGGCCGCGATTCTTAATCGGCTGACGTGTCTTGCAAGGGGGGGAACACCCTCCCTATATACGCCGCCAAGAGGCGGTTTCACCACCGCTCGACGTGGAATGCCGGTTCTGCCTGCCGCATTGGGCGGGGGTGGTCCGGTCCATGGGCCGGCATGCGGAGTCCTGCTCCGCAGGTCGGCGATCTGCTCAATCGAAAGGGATCCCCTCCATGGGTAAAGTCATCGGAATCGACCTCGGCACGACCAACTCCTGCGTCGCGGTCATGGAAGGCTCGACGCCTAAGGTCATCGAGAATTCGGAAGGCGCGCGCACCACGCCTTCCATCGTCGCCATCACCGACGATGGCGAGCGGCTTGTCGGCCAGCCGGCCAAGCGCCAGGCGGTCACCAACCCCGAGCGCACCTTCTTCGCCATCAAGCGCCTCATCGGCCGGACCTTCGAGGATCCGATGACGCAGAAGGACATGAATCTCGTCCCCTACAAGATCAAGAAATCCTCCGGCGGCGACGCCTGGGTCACGGCCGACGGCACCGATTACTCGCCGTCGCAGATCTCGGCCTTCACCCTGACGAAGATGAAGGAGACCGCGGAGGCCTATCTCGGCCAGCCGGTCACCCAGGCCGTCATCACCGTCCCCGCCTATTTCAACGACGCCCAGCGCCAGGCGACCAAGGACGCCGGCCGCATCGCCGGCCTCGAGGTGCTGCGCATCATCAACGAGCCGACGGCCGCTGCGCTGGCCTATGGCCTCGACAAGAAGCAGGCCGGCACCATCGCGGTCTATGACCTCGGCGGCGGCACCTTCGACGTCTCGATCCTCGAGATCGGCGACGGCGTGTTCGAGGTGAAGTCGACCAATGGCGACACCTTCCTCGGCGGCGAAGACTTCGACATGCGGCTCGTCGAATATCTTGCCGACGAGTTCAAGCGCGAGCAGGGCATCGACCTGAAGAAGGACAAGCTCGCTCTGCAGCGCCTGAAGGAGGCTGCCGAGAAGGCCAAGATCGAGCTCTCGACCACGGCCCAGACCGAGATCAACCTGCCCTACATCACCGCCGACGCCAGCGGCCCCAAGCACCTCGCCATCAAGCTCTCGCGCGCCAAGTTCGAGAGCCTGGTCGACGATCTCGTGCAGCGCACCATCGAGCCCTGCCGCAAGGCGCTCAAGGATGCCGGCCTCTCGGCCGGGCAGATCGACGAGGTGGTTCTCGTCGGCGGCATGACGCGCATGCCGAAGGTCCAGGAGGTCGTGAAGCAATTCTTCGGCAAGGAGCCGCATAAGGGCGTCAATCCCGACGAGGTCGTCGCCATCGGCGCCGCGATCCAGGCCGGCGTGCTGCAGGGCGACGTCAAGGACGTGCTGCTGCTCGACGTGACCCCGCTCTCGCTCGGCATCGAGACGCTGGGCGGCGTCTTCACGCGGCTGATCGACCGCAACACCACGATCCCGACCAAGAAGAGCCAGGTCTTCTCCACCGCCGAGGACAATCAGGGCGCGGTGACGATCCGGGTCTTCCAGGGCGAGCGCGAGATGGCCGCCGACAACAAGATGCTCGGCCAGTTCGACCTGATGGGCATTCCGCCGGCCCCGCGCGGCATGCCGCAGATCGAGGTGACCTTCGACATCGACGCCAACGGCATCGTCTCGGTGACCGCCAAGGACAAGGCCACCAACAAGGAGCAGCAGATCCGGATCCAGGCGTCCGGCGGGCTCTCCGAGGCCGACATCCAGAAGATGGTCAAGGACGCCGAGGCCAATGCGGCCGAGGACAAGAAGCGCCGCGAGCTGGTCGAGGCCAAGAACCAGGGCGAGAGCCTCGTGCACTCGACCGAGAAGTCGCTGAAGGACTATGGCGACAAGGTTTCGGCCGCCGACAAGGGAGCGATCGAGACCGCGATCGAGGCGCTGAAGGCGGCTTTGACCGAGGACAACGCCGAGACGATCACGGCCCGCACCACCGATCTGATGCAGGCTTCGATGAAGCTCGGCGAGGCGATGTACGCCGCCAGCCAGACCGAGGGCGCAGCGCCCGAGGCCGGCGATGCGCCTGAGGCCAAGAAGGACGACGTCATCGACGCCGACTTCAAGGACGTCAGCGACGACAAGAAGAAGAGCGCCTGAGCGCGCTCAGCCTTCTCCAAGGACGTCATGGCCGGGCTTGACCCGGCCATCGCGTTGTCGGAAGGCCGATAGAACGACAATCCGTTCGGGGCCGCGATGGCCGGGTTCGTCCCGGCCATCGCGGCTTGCGAATGAAGGGGCGGCTGGTTGAATGTCCAAGCGCGATTACTACGAGATCCTCGGCGTCTCCAAGACCGCCAGCGATGCGGAGCTGAAAAGCGCCTTCCGCAAGCTGGCGATGCAATGCCATCCCGACCGTCACCCGGGCGACGTCCAGGCCGAGGCCAAGTTCAAGGAGCTGAACGAGGCCTATCAGATCCTCAGCGACGAGCAGAAGCGCGCCGCCTATGATCGTTTCGGCCATCAGGCCTTCGAGAATGGCGGCGGCGGCGGCCAGCCGGATTTCTCCGACTTCATGTCGGACATCTTCGATTCCTTCTTCGGCGACGCGCGCGGGCGCGGCGGCCCCCGGGCGGCCAATGGCCGCGAGCGCGGCGCCGATCTGCGCTACAATCTCGAAATCGGGCTGGAAGAGGCGTTTGCGGGCAAGAACGCCTCGATCCGCGTGCCGACCTCGGTGTCCTGCGAGGCCTGCACCGGCACCGGCGCCAAGCCGGGATCGAAGTCGCGGCAATGCCCGACCTGCGGCGGCCATGGCCGCGTGCGCGCCAATCAGGGCTTCTTCTCGATCGAACGGACCTGCCCGACCTGCAATGGCCGCGGCGAGATCATCGACGACCCCTGCAAGGTCTGCTCCGGCGCGGGCCGCGTCACCCGCGAGCGCACGCTCTCGGTCAACATCCCCGCCGGCGTCGAGGACGGCACGCGGATCCGGCTGGCCGGCGAGGGCGAGGCCGGTTTGCGCGGCGGACCGGCCGGCGACCTCTACATCTTCCTCTCGATCAAGCCGCACGCCATCTTCCAGCGCGACGGCGCCGACCTGTTCTGCCGCGTGCCGATCGGCCTGACCTCGGCGGCGCTCGGCGGCGAGATCGAGGTGCCGACGCTGACGGGCGAGCAGGCAAGGGTGAAGATCCCCGAGGGCACGCAGACCGGCAAGCAGTTCCGGCTGAAGGGCAAGGGCATGAGCGTGCTACGCTCGCGCGAGACCGGCGACCTCTACATCCAGGTCGTGGTCGAGACGCCGCAGAAGCTGACCCCGCGCCAGCGCGAATTGCTGCAGGAGTTCGAGCGCGAAAGCTCGGGCGCGACGCATCCGGAATCGGCCGGTTTCTTCGGCCGGGTGAAGGATTTTCTGGGCGGCCTCGGCGCCGCCTGAGCTGCCGCTGCAGGGGGCGCGCCTCCGTCATTCCGGGGCTTCGCGGCAGCGAAGGGCCCGGAACCCATGAACACGCCTTTTCACGCTGGAGCTGATGGGCGTCCTGTCCTGACAGTGTCGTGTCCATGGGTTCCGGAATCGAGCCTTCGGCTCGCCCCGGAATGACGGCGTGTCCTGTCCCCGCCGCCGCGCTATGTCTCCCCGCCCGCATCCAGATAACTCGGGGCGTCGAGCACGATCGAGCGGTCGATCGCGCCGATCGCCGCCTCGTCCTTGTCGGCATAGGGGATGGCGCTCAGCACATGGCGGATGGTGTTGAGTCGCGCGCGGAACTTGTCGTTGGCGCGCACCACCGTCCAGGGCGCCGATTCTGTGGAGGTGCGCGCCAGCATCTGCTCGAAAGCCGCCGAATAGGCGTCGAAACGCGGGATCGCCTGGAAATCGATCGGCGACAGCTTCCAGCGCTTGAGCGGATCGTGCCAGCGCGCATGCAACCGCGTCATCTGCATTTCGCGCCCGATGGTCAGGAGCAGCTTGATGATGCGCACGCCATCGCGCGCCAGCATGCCCTCGAAGGCAGGCGCCTCGCGCAGGAAGGCGTCGGTCTGGGCCGGCGTGCAGAACTCCATCGCCCGCTCGACGCCGGCGCGGTTGTACCAGGAGCGGTCGAAGAAGACGATGTCGCCCGCGCTCGGCATCTCCGCCGCATAGCGCTGGAAATACCATTGCCCCATTTCCGTGTCGGAGGGCTTCGACAGCGCCACCACCCGGGCGTGGCGCGGATTGAGATGCTGGGTGAAGCGCTGGATGGCGCCGCCCTTGCCGGCCCCGTCCCGCCCCTCGAAGACGATGACGATGCGCTCGCCCTCCGCCCGCACCCATTTCAGCAGCTTCTGCAGCTCGATCTGCAGCGGCTCCAGCTCTTTTTCGTAACGCTTGCGCTTCATGCGCTTGTCGTAAGGATAGCCGCCGCTGCGGAAGGCGGCCTCGCTGATCGACGCCGGAACGGTTTCGGCCTCGATGTCGAAGACATCCTGACGGGGCGCGGATTTGGCGCGCTTTCGCCCCTTCTCCGCCTTCGGCGCGACTGCCGCCTTTGCCGCAACCGCAGGGGCGCGCTTTGCAACCCCAGCCTGACCCTTCGCTACCGTCTTCGCCATGGCGTCCCGCTCCCTCGTCGGAACAACCTAGCCGGCTGCGCGAGAGAAGGGAATTGACGCCGGCGGGCGTTCCGCTCACGAAGGGCGCGCCCGCCGGAGCGCCCGGCGCGGCAGGATCCGATCCGCCATGCCAGACGCCCTCGACCCGACTGCACCCGCCACGCTCGCGCTCGTCGAGGCGATGGGATCGGCCGTCGTGCTGCTGGACGCGCAAGGGCTGGCGCGGGCGATGAGCCCGGCCATGAAAGCGCTGATCCCCGCGCTCGGCATCGGCCAGCCGATGGCGCTGGTGATGCGCGACCCCGATCTGATCGAAGCGATCGAGCAGGTGGCGCGGGCCGGGGGACGTCAGGTGATCGAGCTGGTCGAGCGCGTGCCGGTGGAGCGCACCTTCCGCATTCATATTGCCGCGCCCGGCGAGCCGCGGCCGGGCAGCCGGCGGCCGGTGCTGCTGACCTTCGAGGATCTGAGCGAGCAGCGCGTCACCGAGCGGATGCGCGTCGATTTCGTCGCCAACGCCAGCCATGAGCTGCGCACGCCGCTGGCCTCGCTGCTCGGCTTCGTCGAGACGCTGCAGGGCCCGGCCCGCAACGACACGGCGGCGCGCGACCGCTTCCTCACCATCATGCGCGAGCAGGGGCTGCGCATGGCGCGGCTGGTCGACGACCTGCTGTCGCTGTCGCGCATCGAGCTGCGCGCCCATCTCGCCCCCGACACCCCGGTCGACCTCGCCAATATCTGCCGCGAGATCGTGGATTCGCTGACACTGATGGCGCGCGAGCGCGAGGTCGCGCTGGCGCTGCGCACGCCGCAAGCGCCGGTGCAGGTGGCGGGTGACCGCGACGAGCTGCTGCGGCTGATGGAAAACCTGGTCGAGAACGCCATCAAATACGGCCGCAAGGGCGGGGAAGTGCTGATCGAGGTCAAGGATGGCGAAAGCGAAGCCAGCGTCAGCGTGCGCGATGACGGGCCGGGCATCGCGCCCGAGCACCTGCCGCGGCTGACCGAGCGCTTCTATCGGGTCGACACCAACGCCAGCCGCGAGGCCGGCGGCACCGGGCTCGGCCTCGCCATCGTCAAGCATATCGTACTGCGGCATCGCGGGCGGCTGACCATCGAAAGCGAACTGGGCGAAGGCGCGACCTTCAAGGCCGTGCTGCCGCGCTATGGCGCGCAGCCGCGCCACGACCAGCCATGACGCCGCGCGCGATCGCCATCATCGGGGCAGGGCCGGCCGGGCTGATCGCGGCCGAGCGGCTGGCGCAGGCCGGGCATCGCGTCACCCTGCATGAGCGCATGCCCTCGCCGGCGCGGAAATTCCTGCTGGCCGGGCGCGGCGGGCTCAACCTCACCCATTCCGAGCCGCTGGAAAGCTTTCTGCCGCGCTACCGCGCGGCGATGCCGTGGCTCGCGCCCGCGCTGGATGCGTTCCCGCCGCAGGCGCTGCGCGATTGGGCCGATGGGCTCGGCGCCGAGAGTTTCATCGGCTCCAGCGGCCGCATCTTCCCGCGCGCGATGAAGGCCTCGCCGCTGCTGCGGGCCTGGCTGCGTCGCCTCGACGGACTCGGCGTCAGGCTGGCGACCGGCCGGCTCTGGCTGGGCTGGGACGCCGATGGCGCGCTCGGGTTCCGCCTGCGCGACGGCTCCGTCATCAGCGAAACCGCTGACGCGACGCTGCTGGCGCTGGGCGGGGCGAGCTGGCCGCGGCTGGGTTCGGATGGCGGCTGGGTTCCGGTGCTGGCGGCGCAGGGCGTGCCGATCGCGCCGCTGCGCCCGGCCAATGCCGGCTTCACCGCAGCCTGGTCGCAGGCGTTGCGCGACCGCTTCAGCGGCGCGCCGCTCAAGCGCGTCACCCTGCGCTTCCGCGACCAGCAGGCCAGCGGCGAAGCCATGCTCGACCGCGACGGCATCGAGGGCGGCGCCTTCTACGCGCTGTCGGGCCCGCTGCGCGAGGCCATCGCGCAGGATGGGCACGCCGAGGTCACGCTCGACCTGCGGCCGGACATCGACACGGCCCGGCTGACGGAGCGGCTGAGCCGCCGCCGCAAGGGCGAGACGCTGAGCAACCATCTGCGCAAGGCCGGGCTCGCGCCCGCCGCCATCGCCCTGCTGCGCGACGCGGTCGGCGGCCCGCTGCCGCAGCAGCCGGACGCGCTGGCGGCGCTGATCAAGGCCGCGCCGCTGCGGTTGACCGGGATGCAGGGGCTGGAGCGCGCGATCTCGACCGCAGGCGGCGTCACGGCCGCGGCGATCACCGACGACTTCATGCTGAAGGCGCGGCCCGGCGTGTTCGTCGCCGGCGAGATGCTGGATTGGGAAGCGCCGACCGGCGGCTATCTGCTGCAGGCCAGCCTGGCGACGGGCGTGGCCGCCGCGCAGGGCATGCTGCGCTATCTCGCGGCAAGCGACGCGCCGGCAGCGTAGCGCCCAGGCGCCGCTCGCCCTGCCCTATTTCGCCTCGGCCTTGCCGATCGCCTCGTTGAGATCCTGCCACTCATGGCAGCGCCCGCAGAGCGCGGCGAGCTTGGCCAGATTGGCCTTGGCCGAGGCCATGTCGCCGGTCTCGATGAACCATTCGCCCTGATATTCGAGCGCCGGCAGGAAGGTCGGGTCGCGCAGCAGCGCGGCGTCGTAATACTGCTTCGAAAGCGGATAGTTCTTCAGCTTGCGGTGCGAGAAGGCGAGCCAGTTCAGCAGCACCGGCGAATTCGGCTGGCGCTTCAGCAGGATCTCGAGCTTCTCGATGGCGGGCGGAAAATTCTTCTCCTCGATCCAGCGCCGCGCCGCCCGGTAATCGGGGTCGTCATCCAGCGCCGAGACATCGGGACCGACGGCCATCGCC
>JBKBRD010000117.1:0-9213 GCA_046292405.1 Allobosea sp.
GGCCTTCGCACAGGGCAGCGCGGGACCGGCGGCTCCGCCGAGCACGATCACGAATCCGCCACGGGACTTCAGCCGGCGCGGCGCGCCGACCACCTATTTCTGGGATCCAGACATCCTGACCATCGACCCCGCCTTCGGCGGCCTCGCCCAGCCCAACGCCGCGATCGAGCGGCTGTGGACCGGCGCCCTCTGGTCGGAGGGACCGGCCTGGAACGCGCAGGGGCGCTATCTCGTCTGGAGCGACATTCCCAACAACCGGCAGATGCGTTGGCTGGAAGACGATGGCCGCGTCAGCGTCTTCCGCACGCCCTCGGGCAACAGCAACGGCAACAGCTTCGATTTCCAGGGCCGGCAGCTCTCCTGCGAGCATCTCAACCGCCGCGTCGTGCGCTATGAGCTGGACGGCTCGGCGACCGTGCTGGCCGACAGCTTCGAGGGCAAGAAGCTGAACTCGCCCAACGACATCGTCGCCCATCCCGATGGCAGCTACTGGTTCACCGATCCGCCCTATGGCGGCCAGCTCTACGAGGGCGCGCCCGATGCGGCGGGCGGGCCGAGCAACGCCAATGGCAAGCTCAATCCGCGGCTCGGCCAGCCGCCGGGAATCGGGCTGGCGAAGCGCGAACTGCCGACGAACTGCTATCGCATCGACCCGAGCGGCCGGGTCGATCTCGTGGTCAACGAAAGCCAGGTTCCCGATCCCAACGGGCTGTGCTTCTCGCCCGACTACAAGAAGCTCTACATCGCCTCGACCGGCAAGGGCCCGGGCGACACCGGCCTCGGCGGCAAGGGCGACATTCATGTCTTCGACGTCGGTCCCGACAACAAGCTCTCCAACCAGAAGCTGTTTTCGGACTGCATGGTCGAGGGGGTGAAGTGCGGGCCCGACGGGCTGCGCTGCGATGTCGAGGGCAATCTCTGGGCGTCGAGCAATGCCGGCCGCGCCGTCGGCTATAGCGGGGTCAGCGTCTTCAACCCAGACGGCAAGCTGATCGGCCGCATCCGCCTTCCCGAGATCTGCGGCAATATCTGCTTCGGCGGTCCCAAGCGAAACCGGCTGTTCATGGCGGCGAGCCAGTCGCTCTACGCGGTCTATCTGGGCACGCAGGGCGCCGGGCCCGGCTGAGACACAAGCTCAGTCGGAAATCCCATCGCGGCCTGCAACGCTCATGCAGGTCGCGGTCATCACCGCGCAGAGTTTTTGGCTGTCGCCGGTGATCGCGAAGACCTCGGCCATGGCGAGCGTCAGCGTGCGTCCCGCCTTGAGGACGCGGCCCTTGGCCAGCAGGCGCTCGCCGGCCGCGGGCGCAACCAGGTTGATCTTGAACTCGGCGGTCAGCACGCCGACGCCCCGCGCCATCAGGCTGAGCGCCGCATAGCCGCAGGCGGAATCGGCGATGGAGGCGACCGCCCCGGCATGGACGAAGCCATGCTGCTGGCCGATATGCCCGGCCACCGGCATCGCGATCTCGACCTCGCCCGGCGCGACATGGCCGAGCGTCGCGCCCAGCGTCGTCATGAAGCTCTGCCGGGCGAAACTCGCTGCGACGCGGGCGCGCGCCTGCTCGGGGCTCAAGGGCTCGCTGCGCATATCAGGCCGCCGCCGTCTCGGGCTCGTCGCGCGCGACATGCGCCACCGCCGCGCGCAAATCGGCCAGACCCGCGCCGGCGCCGACGCAATGCTCGGCGAGATGGCGGCGGAACAGGCGCGAGCCGCGGCGACCGGGAAACAGCCCGACGAGATGGCGCGTGAAGGCGTGCAGCCGCCCGCCGCCAGCCAGATGCGCGGCGACGAAGGGCTCCAGCGCCTCGAGCATGGCGAAGGCGTCCTCGAGCGGAGCGGGCTCGCCAAAGACCAGCGGATCGACCTGCAGCAGCGTTTCCGGGTTCTGATAGGCTTCGCGCCCGATCATCACGCCGTCGCAGCGGGCGAGATGGCCCGCCCATTCGCCGGGGTCGCGGATGCCGCCATTGATCGCGATGGGGAGATCGGGATGGGCGCCTTTGAGCCTGTAGGCGCGCTCGTAATCGAGCGGCGGGATCTCGCGGTTCTCCTTGGGCGAGAGCCCCTGCAGCCAGGCCTTGCGGGCATGGACGATCAGCGCATCGACCCCGGCGGCGCGAACCGCCGTGGTCAACGCATCGAGCGCCGCCTGCGGATCCTGATCGTCGACGCCGATGCGGCATTTCACCGTCACGGGAATGGAGACCGCCGCCTTCATGGCGGCGACGCAATCGCCCACCAGCGCCGGCTCGCGCATCAGGCAGGCGCCGAAAGCGCCGCCCTGGACGCGATCGGAGGGGCAGCCACAATTCAGGTTGATCTCGTCATAGCCGAAATCCTGGCCGATCCGCGCCGCCTGGGCCAGCAGAGCCGGGTCATTGCCGCCGAGCTGCAGCGCGACCGGATGCTCGACGGCATCGAAGCCGATCAAGCGCGCGCGATCGCCACGGATGACCGCCTGCGCCGTCACCATCTCCGTATAGAGCCGCGCCCGCCGCGACATCAGGCGATGGATGACGCGGCAATGCCGGTCGGTCCAATCCATCATCGGGGCGACGCTGTAGCGCCAGGCGGTGGAGGCGGATTGATGGATTGCGTCAGAAACCATGGTGGCTTTGGCGATTATCACAGGGCCGCATCGATCAACAAGCTGTTGAAAAATCTCGGACGCCAGCGTATGTTGTGACTGTGGCATAAAGAGCGTTTTGGGTGGGCCTCACCTGTCAATCGGCTCGTCCATGCGGATGGTGGACCTGACAGGAGGTCCATTTGCAGGACACGTAATGGTGGTCTCCGAACCCTTGAGCTAAGGCGACGCTGCTACTGCGACCACACAGTCAAAGCACGGTTCCGATGCGGACACCGTGCTTTTTGTTTGCCCGATAGGCAGTGACAATAGACCAGAAGGCTTCGTCCTCTCGATACCGCAGTTCGAGGATCGCCAGACCTGGCGCGCCACGAACGGCAATCAGACGCGTTTTTGCGGAGAAATGGCCTTCAAAATACAGCGGCGTGCCAGCCTTGATGATTTGAGCGACAAAATGCGGCACGAACTCCTCGCTCGCAAACCCGGCGTCGCGCATCTCATCGGGATGTTCTGCCCAGATATGACGCGCACCAAAGCCTCGGTTCGGGCCAATGTGTCTGCCCTGCGACAGATAGATGCTGCCAGCTGGAATTAGAACGCTCCGAGAGCGCGCCTCAGGAACGGCGCCGAAAGAAGCATTCCCCGAGGACGGGTTCAGCAGTCTCTTATTCGACACCCCGCATGGCTCCTTTTCCCTAACGTCATCAGATACTGCGTCGGGGTCAAGAGCTCATGCAGTCAGTACACATCCGCCTGATAGCGCCCGGTCTTCTTGAGCGCGGCGACATAGCTCACCGCGTCTTCGGCCGAGCGCGCGCCATGCGCGGCGACGATATCGACCAGCGCCCGCTCGACATCGCGCGCCATGCGCTTGGCGTCGCCGCAGACATAGACATGCGCGCCCTGTTCGAGCCAGGCGAACAGCTCGGCTCCCCGTTCGCGCATGCGGTCCTGAACGTAGATTTTCTCCGAACCGTCGCGCGACCAGGCCAGGGTCAGGCCGGTCAACAGCCCCTCCTCCTTCATCGCCATCAGCTCGTCCTCGTAGAAGAAATCGCTGGCGCGGCGCTGGTGGCCGAAGAACAGCCAGTTGCGGCCCGGCGCCCGCGTCGCCTTGCGATCGTGCAGGAAGGCGCGGAACGGCGCGACGCCGGTGCCGGGCCCGACCATGATGATCGGCGTTTGCGGATCGGCCGGCAGGCCGAAGCCATGGGCGCGCTGGACATAGACCGGGACCGCGTCGCCCGGCTGGACGCGCTCGGCGAGATAAGTCGAGGCGACGCCCCACCGCGGCCTTGCGCCGATGCGATAACGCACCGCGTCGACGGTCAGCGAAATCCGGCCCGGCGTGGCGTTGCAGGAGGAGGAGATCGAGTAGAGCCGCGGCTGCAGCGGATCAAGCGCCTCGACGAAGGCCTCCGGCGAAAGCCTGGCCTGGCCGAATTTGTGGAGCGCGCCGAGCACGTCGAGCCGGTCGAGATCGCCATCGGGATCCTCGCCAGCCGCCAGCCGCTTGGCTTTCTGCCGGGTCTCGCCGCCGGTGACATAGGAGATCAGCTGGAACAGCCCGTCCGGCGCCGGACCGAGCGCGACATCCTCCATCAGCGCCTGGCGCAGCGGCTTGCCCCCGGCGGGGGCGTCGGGCCGCGCGCCGAGAAGCCCGATCACCGCATCGACGAGCCGGGGATCGTTGCGGGCGACGACGCCGAAGGCGTCGCCGACGACATAGTCGAGCCCGGACTCGGTCAGGTCGAACTCGACATGCCAGGTCTCCTTCTCCGAGCCTTCGCCGTTCAGCTTGCGGCGGGAGAGGAAAGTGGCGAGCGCCGGGTTTTCGCGACAGCGGCCGGCCGGGCCGGATGGCGCTGCCGGCGCCGTCTCGGCAGGGGCGGCGGGCGCGCCCTCCTCCACCAGCGCCTTGAGCATCCGCAGCGTATCCTTGCCGCCGGGCGCGCAGAGATTGAGCCGGGGCTCCTTGCCCTCGGCGATGGCCTGCGAATAGCTCTCGCAGACATAGCCGCATTGGCCGCAATCCTGCTGCGCCATGGCGGCGAAGAGGCGGCGCGGCAGCGGCTTGCCCTGCGCCAGCTTCATGCGCTCGGGCAGCTCCATGGCCGGATCGTGCCAAGGCGCGTCCTCGGCGGCTGCCGGCATGACGGCGGCGTTTTCGGCTGGCGACAGGGCGGTGACGCCGGCATTGTCGAGCGAAAGCAGCCCGGCGAAGAAGCCGTTGAGCCAGGAGCGCTGTTCTTCGCTGAAGGGCGCCGTGTCCGGCAGCACCTGCACCAGCGGCGATGGCGTCTGCACGGTCATGACGCGGTCTCCTGCGCGGCGACCAGCGCCTGCAGCGCCGCAATCTCATGGCGGCGGGCGAAGGCGACGAAGCTCTCATCGGGCGTTGAGCGATGCGCCTGCCAGCTCCGCAGCACGGCTTCGACGAGCGCCGGCGCGTCTTCAGCCCTGACATTGTCGCGGAACGGCCGCGCCATGCCGCCATTGACGCCATAACCGCCGCCGAGCAGCAGATGATAGCCCGGCGCCGTATCGCCCTCGTCATCGACCGGGATCTTCGCGCCGATCAGTCCGAGATCGCCGATGTAGTGCTGGGCGCAAGAGTGATGGCAGCCGGTCAGGTGGATGTTGACCGGTGCGTCGAGCGTCAGCCGCGCATCGCAATGGTCGGCGATGGCGAGCGCATCCTCTTTCGTATGCGCGGCGGCGAATTTGCAGCCGGTCGCCCCCGTGCAGGCGATCAGCCCGGCGCGCAGGATCGAGGTCTCGGCGGTCAGTCCGACGGCCTGGAGGTTGGCCAGCATGTCATCGACCATGGCGTCGGGCACGCCCGAGATCAGCAGGTTCTGCCAGACGGTGAGCCGGATATCGCCGTCGCCGCAGCGGGCGGCGCTGGCCGCGACGACGCGCATCTGGGCCACCGTCAGCTTGCCGACGGGAAGCGCGACGCCGATCCAGTTCAGGCCGGGCTGGGCCTGCGCGTGCACGCCGATATGGGCGAGGCGGTCATAGACCGGACGCGGCCTGACATGCGCCGCATCGACACGGATGAGCCGGCGCCCGAGCTTCTCTTCCACCGCAGCGAGAAACCTGTCGAAGCCCCAGGCGTCGAGCACGTATTTCAGGCGCGATTTCGCGCGGTTGGTGCGGTCGCCATTGGCGATGAACACGCGCACGACCGCATCGGCGACCGCGACGGCGTCATCGGGCGCGACGATCACCCCGGTGTCGCGGGCGAGATCCTTGTGTCCGGTGATGCCGCCCAGCGCCAGCCGGTACCAGATGCCGGGTGCGATCGCAGCGCCTTCGCAGGACGCGCCTTCGCCGATCTCGACCGCCTGGAAGCCGATATCGTTGGTGTCCTCCAGCGTCGCGATCGAGCCGGCGCCGTCGAAGGCGACGTTGAATTTGCGCGGCAGCCCGTAAAGCGAGCGATCATTGAGGATGTGGTGGTGCCAGGCGCGCGCATGGGGCCGCGTATCCATAAGTTCCAGCGGGTCGATGCCGGCGGTGGCCGAGCCGGTGACATTGCGGATGTTGTCCGCGCCGGAGCCCTTGGCGGTGAGGCCGAGATCGGCCAGGCCTTCGAGCAGCGTCGGTGCCTTCTCGGCCGGGATCTCGCGAATCTGCAGATTGGCGCGGGTGGTGACGTGGCTGTAGGGACCGCCGCAGCTTTCGGCGAGATCGGCGACGCCGGCAAACTGCCAGGCCTTGAGGATGCCGTTGGGGATGCGCAGGCGGCACATATAGCTGTTCTGCGCCGGGGCGACGTAGAACAGCCCGTGATAGCGCCAGCGGAAATTATCCTCCGGCTTGGGATAGACCCCGCCCTGCGCCTGCTGCTTGAAGCGGGCATAGGCGTCGAACGGGTGCTCGGCCTGCTTCCATTTCTCCTGGTCGACCAGTTTGCCCCCGCCGGCGACGGTGCGCGCCTGCGCCTCGCAATGTTCGCGGTCGGGGCCGGAGGGGGCCGCCGCGGCAGCGCCCGCCCCGGCGCCGAGCGGCGCCAGCCCGCGCGCGGTGCGGGCGGATTGCATGCCGCTCATGAAGCCTTCGAGATAGCGCTTCTGCTCGGGGGTGAAATCATCGCTCATCGTGCTCTTGTCTTCCCTGCGGATCACGAGGCCGCGGCGGGGCTGGCTTCGGCCGCCGCGATCATGGCGCCCGACAGGGTGGTGTAGGCCTGCATCCAGCCATCCCTGACCTCGGGCGTGAAGGCCTCGCCGAGGCCCTGCTCCAGCGTCCAGAGGAGGGCCTCGCCGACGGGGGCATAATGGGCGGCGGTGACGCCGTAACCGACATGCTTCCTGGCCAGCGCGTTCACCGCCGGCATCAGCGCCGGCAGATTGTCGAGGCCGTTCACCACGACAGCCAGCGTCTTCATAAGCTTGCGGCCCTGCTCGGCCATGTCGGCCTTGAACAGACCGCGGACTTCGGGCGCGATCTCGAAGAGGCGGCCATAGAACAGGGCGGCCGCCGGCTCGGCGATAGGCGCGACCTTGGCGAAGCTGGAGCGGACCTGGGCGATCTGATCAGGGGTCATGATGGTTCTCCTCACGCCGCCTCGACGAAGCGGTGGCGCTCATAGAGGAATTTCAGCACCGCCTCGCGCGCGGCGATGTAGGTGCGGTCGGCGACGAGATCGAGCCGCTTGCGCGGGCGCTCGAGATGCACGTCCAGCACTTCGCCGATGCGGGCGGAAGGGCCGTTGGTCATCATCACGATCCGGTCCGAGAGCAGCACCGCCTCGTCCACGTCATGGGTGATCATGATCATGGTGTTTCCGAGCGTGGCGTGGATCTGCATGATCGAATCCTGCAGATGCGCCCGGGTCAGCGCGTCGAGCGCGCCGAAAGGCTCGTCGAGCAGCAGGATCTTGGGCTCCATCGCCAGGCCGCGGGCGATGCCGACGCGCTGCTTCATGCCGCCCGAGATCTCGCCCGGCCGCCTGTCCCGGGCGTGGGCCATCTGGACGAGGTCGAGATTGTGCATGATCCAGTCATGGCGCTCCGCCTTGCTGCGGCTGCCGCCGAAGACCTTGTTCACCGCGAGCGCGACATTGTCGTAGACGCTGAGCCAGGGCAGCAGCGAATGGTTCTGGAAGACGACCGCCCGCTCCGGGCCGGGCTCCCTGACCTCGCGGTTCTCGAGCAGCACGGCGCCGGCGCTCACCGGCGTCAGCCCCGCTATGATGTTGAGC
This sequence comes from Allobosea sp., assembly GCA_046292405.1. Lineage (GTDB taxonomy): Bacteria > Pseudomonadota > Alphaproteobacteria > Rhizobiales > Beijerinckiaceae > Allobosea. The sequence goes on from JBKBRD010000117.1 coordinate 7,804, forward strand.
AGGGTCGATTTCCCGCAGCCGGAATGGCCGATGATCGAGACGTATTCGCCCTTGCCGATCTCGAGGCTGATATCCTTCAGCACCGGGGTGGAGACGCCGCCGCGCTGGAAGCTTTTGTCGACATGGTCGATCTTGAGATAGCTCATCGGTTCCGCCCTCAGTTCGTAATCGTGCCGCGGGTGACGATGACGCCGATGAAGGCGACGAGGCGGTCGAGCAGGAAGCCGACCACGCCGATATAGACCAGCGCCACGATGATGTCGGAGAGGCGCGAGGAGTTCCACGCATCCCAGATGAAGAAGCCGATGCCGACGCCGCCGGTCAGCATTTCCGCAGCGACGATGGCGAGCCAGGACAGGCCGACGCCGATGCGCAGGCCGGTGAAGATGTAGGGCGCGGCCGAGGGCACCATGATCTTGAAGAAGAACTCGACCTGGTTCAGCCGCAGCACCTGCGCGACGTTGCGATAGTCCTGCGGGATGTTGCGGATGCCGACCGCCGTGTTGATGATCACCGGCCAGATCGCGGTGATGAAGATGACGAAGATCGCCGAGGGCTGGCTGTCGCGAAAGGCGGCGAGCGAGAGCGGCAGCCAGGCCAGAGGCGGCACGGTGCGCAGCACCTGGAAGACCGGATCGAGCCCGCGCATCGCCCAGACCGACTGGCCGACAAGCGCGCCGAGCAGCACGCCGACGATCGCCGCCAGGCTGAAGCCGATGGCGACGCGCTGCAGCGAGACCAGGATGCGCCAGCCCAGGCCGATATCCTGCGAACCGAGCCAGAAGAACGGATCGACGATCAGATCCTTCGCCTCGACCCAGATCTTCGAGGGCGGCGGCAGGGAGGATTGCGGGCCAGACGCCGCCACCTCCCAGAACAGCATGATCAGCAGCACGGTGATGGCCGGCGGCAGCGTGTTGACCAGGACCGATTTCAGCGCCGGCAGCAGCCGCTGCGCCAGCGATTTCCGGGGAACGGCCGGCAGCGCCAGCACCTCCGCCTTGGCCGGGAGCGCGACGATGCTCGCCCCCGCCGCGGCCTTCTTCAGCACAGCCTGACCCATCTCGCTTCTCCCGGGGTTGGAATGGTCGATCATCTCGCTCATGCCGCCACCGTGCCGCGCGCTTGCGCGCCGATGCGCCGGATCTCCGGCAGGCAGGAGCCGCAATTCGTGCCGGCTTTGAGCTCGCGCCCGATATCCTCTGGCGTCATCGCGCCGCCCGAGGCGAAGGCTGCGCGGATGGCGTTGAGACCGACGCCGAAACAGGCGCAGACGGTGGGGCCCGGATCCGGCGCGCCGCCCGGCTTGCGCCCGGCCAGCAAAGCGAGCCGGTTGTCGGGCGCCGCATGCTCATCGGCGAAAGCGGCCTTCACCGTGTCCCAGAGCGGTGCGCTTCCCGACGGCGCCAG
>JBKBRD010000118.1:0-279 GCA_046292405.1 Allobosea sp.
CACCGTCTCGCCGGTGACGGGCGAGCGGGCGGAGAGGCCGGTCGCCGCATAGGCGGCGTCCGGCACGCCGAGCCGCTTCAGCAGAGCAAGCGCGTCCTGGGGGAGGGGAGAGGTCATGTGGCTGCCTGATCGCTGGTGTCGATGAAACAAAGCCCTCATCCTGAGGAGCGCTCGGCACGAGCGCGTCTCGCAGGATTCACCAGCCGGTTGCGGAACCACCAGGAGCATCCGGCGAGAAGCCGCGGCGCGGCGCCGCACGGTGAGGGCGCGGGAGACGTG
>JBKBRD010000118.1:289-6978 GCA_046292405.1 Allobosea sp.
ATATGTTCTCACGACTTGATGAGAATAAATCATGGATTTTGAGATCGTTCCCGGCCGCCTTTCGGTCCCCTCGCTGTCGGCGCTGGCCGCTTTCGAGGCTGCGGCGCGCCATGGCAGCTTCACGCGGGCAGCCGAAGAACTCAACCTCACCCAGGGCGCCGTCAGCCGCCAGGTCGCCCATCTCGAGCAGGTGCTGGGCGTCGGCCTGTTCCAGCGCGTGCGCAAGCGCGTCAGCCTGACGCCGGCCGGCGCTGCCTATGCGACCGAGATTCGCGAGGGCCTGTCGCGGCTCGCCGCCGCCACCGTCTCGGCCATGGCGTTTCGCGGCGCCAGCGGCGTGCTCCACCTCGCCATCCTGCCGACCTTCGGCACGCGCTGGCTGATCCCGCGGCTGCCGCGCTTCACCGAGCGGCACCCCGGCATCACCATCAATTTCACCACGCGGCTGGTGCCGTTCGATTTCTCGCGCGAGCAGGTCGACGCCGCCATTCATTTCGGCGACCCGGTCTGGCCGGGCGCGCGGCTGCACCGTCTGATGGGCGAGGAGGTGGTGCCGGTCGCAGCCCCCGCGCTCGTCGCCCGCATCGGGCTCGCCAACCCGGCCGACATGCTGCGCGCCCCGCTGCTGCAGCAATCGACGCGTCCGCGGGCCTGGGCCAGCTGGCTGGAGCAGCAGGGGCTGCCGCCGGAGCGCGCGCTGATGGGGCCGCGCTTCGAGCAGTTCGCCATGGTCTCGCAGGCCGCGGTGGCGGGGCTCGGCCTCGCCATCGTGCCGCGCTTTCTGGTCGAGGAGGAGTTGCGCTCAGGCGCGCTGATCATCCCCTTCGACCGGCCGGTGACCGGATCGGGCGGCTATTACCTGGTCTATCCGGAGGCGCGGGCGGAACTGCCGGCCGTCATCGCCTTCCGCGACTGGCTGCTCGGCGAATGCGTGCCCGCGTCGGGCTGAGCCGGCCCCTCTCGACAAGCGGCGCGGCGCGCGGCATTCATGCGCTGCATTCATCAACCCCGCGGCTGCCGCGCCGCCCTTGCCGGACCAAGCCGCCATGTCCACCTCGTCCGAAAGCGCCGATGTCGTGATCTGCGGCGGCGCCGCCATAGGCTCAGCCGTCGCCTTCAGCCTGGCGTCCGACCCCGGATTCAAGGGTCGCGTCATCGTCATCGAGAAAGACCCGACCTATTGTCTCTCGGCCTCCGCCCTCTCGGCCGCCTCGATCCGCCAGCAATTCTCCGCGGCGGTGAACATCCGCATCTCGCTCTATGGCATCGCCTTCCTGCGCGATATCGGCGGGCGTCTCGCCGTCGATGGCGAGGCCCCGGCCATCGACCTGCATGAGGGCGGCTACCTCTATCTCGCCGGGCCCGAGGGCGCGCCGATCCTCGCCGCCAACCAGAAACTGCAGACGAAGGAAGGCGCCGATATCGCGCTCTATGCTGCAGATTTGCTGCGCAGCAAATTTAGCTGGCTCAATACAGAAGATCTCGTCTGCGGCAGCTATGGCGTCAGCGGCGAGGGCTGGTTCGATGGCTGGGCGCTGTTGCAAGCGTTTCGCAAGAAGGCGCGGTCGCTGGGGGTCGAGTTCCGCCAGGGCGAGGTCTCGGGCTACGAGACCGCGGAGGGCCGGCTGACCGCGGTCAGGCTCGCAGACGGCAGCCGGATCGCCTGCGGCGCCGCGGTCAACGCGACGGGCACGCATGGCGCGCGTCTGGCCGCCACGGCCGGCGTCGGCATCCCCGTCCAGTCGAAGAAGCGCTATGTCTTCACCTTCACCTGCAAGGCCGATGTCGGAAACTGCCCGCTGCTGATCGACACCACCGGCGTTTATTGCCGGCCTGAAGGCAAGCGCGGCAGCGATGGCCAGATGTTCATCTGCGGCGCCTCGCCGCCGCAGGAGCAAGACCGGGACTGGATCGAGACCGACCCGGACGTCGCCGATGTCGACTGGTCCTTCTTCGAGGAGACGGTCTGGCCGGCGCTCGCCCACCGGATTCCGGCCTTCGAGCAGATCCGACCCGGCCGCGCCTGGGCCGGCCCCTACGACATGAACGCGCTCGACGCCAACGCCATCGTCGGCCCCTCGGCGCAGATCCCCAATCTCTACCTGGCCAACGGTTTTTCCGGCCATGGGCTGCAGCAATCGCCGGCGGTCGGGCGGGGCATCGCCGAGCACATCGTGCATGGCGGCTATCGCACGCTCGATCTCTCCGATCTCGGCCATGAGCGCATCGTCGCCGGCCGTCCGCTGCTGGAAGCCAACATCATCTGAAGGGCAGGACGATGATCGACCTTTCCTATGTCCGGCTGATGGCGCGTTACAACGCCTGGCAGAACGAGAATCTCTACACGGCCGCCGCCAGCCTCGACGACGCGGCGCGGCGGGCCGATCGCGGCGCCTTCTTCGGCTCGATCCACGGCACGCTCAGCCATCTGCTCTGGGCCGACATGATGTGGCTCCACCGCTTTTCCGGCACGGACAAGCCCGCGCAGCGCATCTGGCAATCCGCCGAGATGGTGACGGATTGGGACGATCTCGCGGCGCAGCGGCGCGGCTTCGACGGGGTCATCGCCAGCTGGGCCGAGATCGTGTCGCCTGAGTGGCTGGCGGGCGAGCTGAGCTGGTTCTCGGGCGCGACGCAGCGCGAAATGCGCAGGCCCGCATCCGTTCTGGTGGCGCATCTGTTCAACCACCAGACCCATCATCGCGGACAGGTCCACGCCATGCTGACCGCCGCGGGGGCGCGCCCTGGCGACACCGACCTGATGCTGCTCGACAGCGAGGCGTGACGCGGCGCGCCAGAAGAAAGGGCCGCGGAGCGAACCGCGACCCTTGATGCGAGGGCAGGCCCTGCGCCTCAGGCGACGGCGCGCATCGGCTGCTGGCCCATTCTGGCGAGTTCGATCTCGGCCTGAATGCGCGCATCCTTGATGCGGGCGACGGCGTCCGAAATATTCGCCGGCGTGTGTTTGGCCATGACCTGCATGCGGAAGCGCGCAGCGCCCTTGCCCACCGCCGGATACTCGACGAGGTTGCACAGCAGGCCCAACTCGGGCAGGCGGCGGCTGACGAGGCGGGCCAGCCCTTCCGTGCCCATCTTGACCGCGACGATCGCCGAGGGGTCGCCGTAATAGTCGAGCCCGGCCTCGCGCAGCTGGCGGCGCAATTCCAGTACATTGCCCATCAGCTCGTCGCGCAGCAGCTTGCCCTCGGGCGAGTCGACGATCTCGAAGGCTTTCAGCACGATCGCGGCGTTCACCGGCGACATCGCGTTGGAGAAGGTGGCGGGCGCGCTGTAGAAGCGCAGATATTCCTTCACCGCCCGGTTCTTCACGGCGACGAAGCCGCCATTCGAGGCGAAGGTCTTGGAGAAGGACCCCATCACGATATCGACCTTGCCGAGCATGTTCTGCATGCCGATATGGCCGCGGCCATCCGGGCCAAGCGCGCCGAGATCATGCGCGACGTCGACCATCAGCGTCGCGTTGAACTCGTTGCAGAGCTCCTGCATCGCCTGGAGGTCGGGCGTGTCGGAGTCCATCGAGAACAGGCCTTCGGTCACCACCATGATGCCGTTCTCCGTGTCGGTGGAGCGGATCTTCTCCAGCCAGCGGCGGCAATGGGCCATGTCGAGATGGCGGAACTGGTAGATGTTGCGGGTGGCGGCGTGGGGGCCCACCAGCACGCCGGTGTGGGCCACCGGATACAACAAGATGTGGTGGGAGGGGCGCACCACCCCTTGATCACGCCGAAGCCTGCGCCCCAGCCGGTGGGATACAGCAGCGCATCCTCCATGCCGAGGAATTCGGCGATCTTGCGCTCCAGCGCCACCGAATGCGTGGTGTTGCCGACGAGCGCGGGCGAGCCGGCGCTGTGCACGCCGTAGCGCTCGATCGCGTCCAGCGCCGTCTGCTTGATCTCGGCGTTGGAGGACAGGCCGAGATAGTCCTGCGAAGCGAAGTTGACGCCCTGCATGGCGATGCCGCGGTCATCCGCCGCCGAAACGATGGTGCGCGGCCCGAAATCGGTTGCGCGCGAAAAGGGCCAAAGCCCGTTCTGCCGGCGCAGATCCTGCCATTTGAAGAAGCCCTCGACGCGCTGCTCGAGATCGGCCCCGCCCGGGACGCGGAAATCGCGCATGCTGCCGGTCAGGGCCGCTGCTGGAACATTCTGATAGCGCGTAGTCATGTATTCGCCCCTGCCGACGCCGTTGCTGTGCGATCTTGTCTTGTCGCTGGCGTTGTTCTAGCGCGCTGACTTTAAGATAAGGTTGAAAAACCGGAATCTCATTGGTTTATGGATCTATTTACCTTGTGTTGATGGATGTGGTTACTGAAATTATTGCGCGTTTATTCGTTTTTGAGAGAATGGCGCTTTCGCCGCGTCGCCAGGCCGTCTCGCTCGCTCCGAACTGCGGCGGCCATGCGTGGCGATCGACCGCTTCCCGCATTTGCGCGCTACCGTCCGGCCCCGACTCTGGTTAGCCTGAAGAAAGTCCCATTCGGAACGAATATGAGGAACGCCGGCATGAGCGATCTGACTCCCGAGGAAGCCCGCGTCACGGCATGGCTCGGCGCCCGCAAGGACGAGATGGTGGCGCTGCTGCGCGAGATGGTCGACACCGATTCCGGCTCCTACGACAAGGCCGGGGTCGACCGCGCCGGCCAGGTCGTCGCGGCTTTCCATCAGCGCAACGGCCTCGCCGTCGAGACCATCCCGGATTCCCGCTATGGCGATGCGGTGAGGGCGCTGCTGCCGAACCCGGCCGCCAACGATCAGCGCCCGGTGCTGCTGCTCGGCCATCGCGACACGGTCTTCCCGCAGGGCGAGCCTGGCCGGCGTCCCTTCACCGTCAAGGGCGGGCGCGCCTATGGGCCCGGCGTCGCGGATATGAAGGCGGGGATCGTGATCGAGGCCTTCGTCGCCGCTGCCTTTGCCAGCTGCGGCGGGCTCTCAGCGCCGCTGATGATGCTGACCACGAGCGATGAGGAGATCGCCTCGCCCTTCTCGCGGCCGATCATCGAAGCGGCGGCGCGCGAGGCCCGCTGCGTCTTCAACGCCGAGCCCAGCCGGCTGCCCGCAGGCTCCGACTTCGCGACGGATCGCCGGCAGTCGATCACCAGCGGCCGCAAGGGCGGCGTCTTCATGCGCGCCGAATTCACCGGCAAGGCGGCCCATTCCGGCGCGAATTACGACAAGGGCGTCTCGGCCATCGTCGATCTCGGCCACAAGATCCCGCGCCTGCAGGGGCTCACTGATCTGGAACGCGGCGTCACCGTCAATGTCGGGCTGATCGGCGGTGGCCAGACCGTCAACACCGTCGCGCCCCATGCCTGGTGCGAGATCGATCTGCGCTATGTCACCGCCGCCCAGCGCGACGAGCTCGTCGGCGCGATCCGCGCCATCGTCGAGACGCCCGTTCTGGCGGGAACGACCGGGGCGCTGACGATCAAGGGCGAATTCGTGCCGCTGGAGCGCACGCCGGAATCGACGGCGCTGTTCGAGACCTATCGCGATGCGGCTGCGGCTTTCGGGATTTCGGTCAGCGCCGAATTCACCGGCGGCTGCGCCGATTCCGGCTTCACCGCGGCGCAGGGCTGCCCGACCCTGTGCAGCGTCGGGCCGATCGGCGGCATGGCCCATACGCCCGACGAGTTCCTGGAGATCGAAAGCCTGGTCCCGGCGGCTCAGACTCTGGCGCTGGCGGTGATGCGGACCGCCGCCAGAATGGAGTGAGTCGCGAGGCTCAGCGGCATAGCAGGCTGACGCGGCGCAGGATGACGGCTTCGTCCTCCAGCTGGTCGGTCAGCAGGTGAAACCAGTTGAAGCCGATCCACAGCGCCATGCGGTCCTCCACCTCGGATAGCGGGAACTCCGCGCGCTGTGCGGCGGTCAGAAACAGCGCGCGCGGCGTCGCCAGTCTCTCGCCGAGAAACTTCCCGCGCAACGCCTCGAGCGCCGTGGCGCCGCCTTGCGCTTCCGCGATCAGGCCGCGAAAGGCGCTGCCTGCGGGATTGCCACGCCAGAAGCGCCAGAGATCGGTGGTGTATCGCACCAGGCTGCCACGCAGGGCGCCCAAGGCCGGCGTCGGGATCGCCGCTTCCTTCTCGGCCGCGTAGACCGCGATGAAGAGATCCGCCTTGCTCGGCCACCAGCGATAGATCGTCGGTTTTCCGGCTCCGGCGCGGCGCGCCACTTCCTCGATCGAAAAACCGCTATAGCCGCGCTCGGCCAAAAGCTCTCGGGCGGCCGCCAGCACCGCAGCTTCGCTCTTTGGATTGCGGCGCGCGCCGATCGAGGCGCGTCTTGGCGTCGGGGCCGAGGCGGGCATTGAGAGGGTCCTCTCGCGGTGATTCTGCCTGATGCGATCCATTGACTTAACGAAACGGCTCGTTTAGATCAACGACTTTACGAAACGGCCCGTTTCGATTGGAGAGTGAGCACTGTGTCCCAGCTCGTCCGCCGCCCGATTCTCGCTCGCATCCGCTTTCTCGCAGTCGCGATGCTAGGCGCCTATCTCATCCTCAACCTGCTGCTCGCCCTTCTGTCGCCGCTGACGGCGCAGTGGCCGACGCCGGCGGTCACGGCGCTCGCCGTGCCGCCGATGGTGCTGGCCATGGTCTATCTGGTCATTCCGCTGGCGCGGCGGGCTTGAGCGCCCGGCCTGCCGTTCAGAACGCGTCCTCCCAGCTT
>JBKBRD010000118.1:7075-9181 GCA_046292405.1 Allobosea sp.
GCCATGGTCTATCTGGTCATTCCGCTGGCGCGGCGGGCTTGAGCGCCCGGCCTGCCGCTCAGAACGCGTCCTCCCAGCTGCGGCTCAGCCGCATCGCCGAATTGATCAGCCCGACCATCGAATACGTCTGCGGGAAATTGCCCCAGAGCTCGCCGGTTGTCAGGTCGGCATCCTCCGACAGCAGGCCGAAGCTGTTGCGCCGCGCGAGAATGCGACCGAACAGCTCCTTGGCCTCCTCGCGTCGGCCGATGGCGTGCAGCGCATCGACATACCAGAAGGCGCAGATCAGGAAGCCGGTGTGCATGAAGCCGAAATCGTCCTGCGTGGCGTAGCGCAGCAGCAGGTCGCCGCGCGTCAGGTCGCGGCCGATCGCCTCGACCGTCGCGATGAAGCGTGGATCGTCGGCCTTGACGAAGCCGAGTTCGGCGAAGAGCAGCAAGGTCGCGTCGAGATCCTGGCCGTCGAAGGTCGAGACGAAGTGCCCCTTCTCCTGGTTCCAGACCTTGTCCATGATGAAAGCCTTCATGCGCTTGGCCTCGCCCCGCCAATAGGCCTTGCGGTCGGCGCGCCCGAGCGTGCCGGCGATGCGCGCCAGCCTGTCGCAGGCGGCCCAGCACATCACGCTCGAGAAGGAGTGCACCACCTGCTTCTCGCGCAGCTCCCAGGGACCGGCGTCGGGCTTGTCGAAGACCGCGATGGCGCGGTCGCCCATCCGCTCGAGCTGGCCAAACAGCGTGTCCTTGCCCGGCTGGATCAGGCGCTGGTCGAAGAAGGAATGGGTCGCGGCCAGCACCACCGCGCCATAGCCGTCGTTCTGGATCTGCGTCGCTGCGCCATTGCCGAAACGCACCGGCTGGTGGCCGCGATAGCCTGACAGCGTCTCGGCCTCGAATTCGACGAGAGAGCCGTCCCGCGTGATCGGATAGAGCGGCGGCAGATGCTCGGCTCCGCTTTCCGAGAAGGAATCGACGATGTTGGTGATGAAGCCGAGATAATCCTCCATCGTCCGGGTCGTGCCGAGCCGGTTCAGCGCGTGCACGACGAAATAGGCGTCGCGCAGCCAGCAGAAGCGGTAATCCCAGTTGCGCTGCGTTCCAGGCGCTTCCGGGATCGAGGTCGTCAGCGCCGCCACGATCGCGCCGGTTTCCTCGAAGGCGCACATTTTCAGCGTAATCGCCGCGCGGATGACCTCGCGCTGCCAGTCGAACGGCACGGAAAGCGAGCGCACCCAGCCGCGCCAGTAATCCGTGGTCTTGTCGAGGAATTCGCGCGAGGTCTCCTCGATTTCCGCGCGCAGAGCCTCGTCCGAGCCGATGAAGAAGGAATAGGGCCGCTCGACCGCGAAGGGCGTGCCGTCGACGGCGTAGGAGATCGGCGCATCCGTCGTCAGGCGGATGGCCTGGTCGGCGCCGACATAGCGCACATGGTTGGAGCCGCGCGTGATCGAGTCGGGCTCGGCGCCCAGTCCCAGGCAAGGCTTCAGCACCACGCGGATGCGCGGCCGGCCCGAGATGCGCCTGACCCTGCGCACCAGCTGCGGCGGCCGGAAGAAGCGCTCGTAGCGCACGAAGCGCGGCGCGAAATCGAGGATTTCGATGGCGTTGCCGCTATCGTCGGACAGCACGGAAGAGAGGATCGCGGTGTTGTCGAGATAGGCCTGTTCACAGCGGGTCATGCCGACGAGTTCGATGGCGAAGACGCCCTTTTCCGGCATCGCGTCGCCATCGCCGGCCTTGTTGTCGATCAGCGCGCAGAACACGGGATCGCGGTCGAAGCGCGGAAAGCAGCCCCAGACGATGCGGGCGCGGCGGTCGATCAGCGCGGCGATCGAGCAATTGCCGATTACGCCAAGGTCGAGCGAGGCCGAATGCGGCCGCGCGTCCGTCATCGTCGGTGCGGTCATTATCTGTCCTGGAGCAGCGTGTCGGTGCGAAGGGATGCGGTGTCGTCGCCGGATATGCGCTAATTATGACGCGGCGTGAAATCGGCGAGATCGAGCGAGCCGCGTTCGGCGGCGCCCAGCAGCAGGCTGCGCAATTCGGTCGGCGAGGCAAGCCGCCGCTGCGCGCAGCTTTCGCCTTCACCGATGCGGATCGACAGCCCGCC
>JBKBRD010000119.1:0-5547 GCA_046292405.1 Allobosea sp.
ATGCGTAATGCGCAGGCAAGCGCTCTAGCGGAGCCCAGCGCGGCATGCAACAAAATCGCGCCCTTTCGCAATTGGTCCTTGCCCACCCGTTTGAAAAGTCCCTGATGATCGAAACGCCTGTCTTCGCGTCCGCCGCCGTCGCGGCCCCCCATCATTTCGCCTCCGAGGCCGGGCGCGCCGTGCTTGCCGAGGGCGGCAACGCGATCGAGGCCATGGTGGCGATGGCCGCGACCATTGCCGTGGTCTATCCGCATATGAACGCCATCGGCGGCGACGGCTTCTGGCTGGTGCATCAACCCGGCGGCAAGGTCCACGCGATCGAGGCCTGCGGTCCGGCCGGCAGCCTCGCCACCATCGCGCGCTATCGCGAAATGGGGCACGACGTCATCCCGTCGCGCGGGCCCGATGCGGCGGTGACGGTCGCCGGCGCCATCGGCGGCTGGCAGGCGGCGCTCGACCTCTCGGCCTCGCTCGGCGGGCGCATGCCGCTGCCCGACCTCCTCTCCGACGCCATCCGCCATTGCCGCGAGGGCTACGAGGTCTCCGCCTCGGAAGCGCGCACCTGGCCCAATGAGGTCGAGGCGACCAAACAGGCGCTCGGTTTCGACTTTTTCTGGCCGAAGGGCGAGCGGCCCAAGCAGGGTGACCGCCGCAAGCCCGAGGCGCTGGGCGCGACATTGTCCCATCTCGCCGATGCCGGGCTCGACGATTTCTACCGCGGCGATATCGGTCGCGAGATCGCAGCCGACCTGTCCCGGCTGGGCGCGCCGGTGACGCGTTCCGATCTGCAGGCCTACCGCGCCGCCATGGTCCAGCCGCTGTCGATCCGGCTCGGCGACCTCACCGTCTACAATGTGCCGCCGCCGACGCAGGGGCTGGCCTCGCTGCTCATCCTCGGCGTCTTCGAGAAGCTCGGCGTGCAGCGCGCCGACAGTTTCGAGCACATCCACGGGCTGGTCGAGGCCACCAAGCGCGCCTTCCTGATCCGCGACCGCCACGTCACCGACCCCGCCTTCATGACGAGCGACCCTGCAAGCTTCCTCAACGACGACGTCTTCGCCCGCGAGGCCGCCGCGATCGACCGGAAGCGGGCCGCGCCCTGGCCGCCGAAGGACGGCAAGGGCGACACCATCTGGATGGGCGCGATCGACGGCAGCGGCATGGCCGTTTCCTACATCCAGTCGATCTATTGGGAATATGGCGCGGGCATCGTCCTGCCGCAGACCGGCGTCAACTGGCAGAACCGCGGCGTCTCCTTCTCGCTCGATCCCAAGGCGGTCAACCCGCTGACGCCCGGCCGCAAGCCCTTCCACACCCTCAACCCGGCCATGGCCCGCTTCGGCGACGGCCGCGTCGTCAGCTATGGCGCGATGGGCGGCGACGGCCAGCCGCAATTCCAGGCGCAGATCCTGTCGCGCTACCGCTTCGGCTGGAACCCGGCCGCCGCCGTCGACGCCCCGCGCTTCCTCTTCGGCAAGACCTGGGGCGCGGGCTCGACCTCGCTGAAGATGGAAAGCCGCTTCGATCCGATGCTGCTAGCCAGGCTCACCGCCGCCGGTCACCCCGTCGAAGAATACAGCGAAGCCTATTCCGACCAGTTCGGCCATGCCGGCATGCTGGTGAAACATCCGAAGGGACGGGTCGAGGCGACCCATGATCCCCGCTCGGATGGCGATGCGAGGGGGATATGACCATGGCGATCGACGATCCCTTCCGCTGCTTCGTGCCCTATCCCGATGTGCCCGTGAAAAGCGCCGGCGCCGGCCCGCTCGCCGGGCTGACGCTCGCGGTCAAGGACCTGTTCGACATCAAGGGCTACCCGACCGGCGCCGGCCAGCCGCTGGTGCTGGCGCAATCGGGCGTCAAGACCAAGACCGCGCCGATCGTGAAGCAGCTGCTCGATGCCGGGGCCCGCTTCGTCGGCAAGACCCATACCGATGAGCTGGCCTTCTCGCTGAACGGCAAGAACGCGCATTTCGGCGCGCCCATCAATCCCGCCGCGCCTGAGCGCATCACCGGAGGCTCCTCCTCCGGATCGATGGCGGCGGTGGCGGGGCGGCTCGCCGACATCGCGCTGGGCTCCGACACCGGCGGCTCGGTGCGCGCGCCCGCCAGCTATGGCGGGCTGTTCGGCATCAGGCCGACCCATGGCCGGCTCTCGCTCAAACTGGCCTGGCCGCTGGCCGAGAGCCTCGACACGCCCGGCTGGTTCGCGCGCGACGGCGAAACGCTGGGGCGCGTCGGCGAGGCGCTGTTCGGCAAGGACCGCACCGTGCTGCCCGAAAAGCCGCGCATGCTGCTGGCCGGCGACATGTTTGCCCAGGCCGTTGCGGAGGCTGAAACGATCCTGCGCAATGTCGTGCAGCGAGCCGTGCCGGCGCTCGGCCAGCCCGAAACGGTGAAGGCGGCGCGCGATCTCGATTCGCTCTACTGGGCCTTTCGCTGGATCCAGGGCCGCGAGGCCTGGATCTCCGACGGCGCGCTGATCGAGCGCTTTGCGCCGCCGCTCGGCCCCGGCGTCGCCGAGCGCTTCGCCTTTTCGAAATCCGTCACCGACGCCGAATACGAAAAGGCCGGAGCCTTGCGCAAAGCCTTCCGCGGCAAACTCGCGCGGCTGCTCGGCGCCGATGGCGTGCTGCTGCTGCCGACCGTGCCGGACGTGGCGCCGTTGATCACGGCGCAGGAGCCGGAGCTCGACGATTTCCGCAACCGCGCCCTGCGGCTGCTCTGCCTCGCCGGGCTCTCGGGCTTCCCGCAGGTGACCATGCCGGTGGCGCGGCGGGACGGGGCGCCGCTCGGCCTCTCCCTGATCGGCCCCAAGGGATCGGACAAATCCCTGATCGCCTTCGCCACCCAGTTCGAGCGGGCGGCGCGCGTTAGGATCGCTTGATCGCGGCCCTGCCGCGGTTCAGCATTGGCGAACGCATTTTCAGTTTGAGAGCGGGAGGCGCCGATGTCCGGCCACCACCACGATCACGATCATGACCATGACAATCACCTGACGCCGATCGAGGCGCGGGTGAAGGCGCTGGAATCGCTGATGGTCGCGAAGGGCTATGTCGACCCCGCCGCGCTCGATGCGATCATCGACACCTATGAGACGAAGATCGGCCCGCGCAACGGCGCCCGCGTCGTGGCGAGGGCCTGGACGGATCCGGATTTCGCCGCCCGTCTCGAGGCCGATGGCACGGCGGCCGTGGCCGAGTTCGGCTATGGCGGGCGCGGCGGCGAGCACATCGTCGCCTGCTTCAATACGCCAGAAGAGCATAACCTGATCGTCTGCACGCTGTGCTCCTGCTACCCCTGGCCGGTGCTGGGCCTGCCTCCGGTCTGGTACAAATCCCCGCCCTATCGCTCGAAAGCAGTGATCGATCCGCGCGGCACGCTCGCCGATTTCGGCGTGACCCTGCCTGAAGGCCAGCGCATCCGCGTCTGGGATTCCACCGCCGAAACCCGCTTCATCGTCATCCCCTTGCGACCCGCCGGGACGGAAGGCTGGTCTGAAGACAGGTTGGCCGGCATCGTCACGCGCGACAGCATGATCGGCACGGGCCTGTGCCATGCGGAGGGCGCGGCATGAATGGCGCACAGGACCTCGGCGGACAGATGGGTTTTGGCCCGGTCAGTCCCGAACCCAACGAGCCGATCTTCCATGCCGAATGGGAAAAGCGCGTGCTGGCGCTGAACGTCGCCGCAGGCGCGATGGGGCAATGGAGCATCGACGAAAGCCGCTTCGCCCGCGAGAGCATTCCGCCCGCCGATTATCTCTCCTTCAGCTATTATCAGATCTGGCTGGCCGGGCTGCAGAAGCTGCTGCTCGCCCATGGCTTCGTGACAGAGGCGGAGCTGGCGCAGGGCAAGCCGTCTACCGACCCCAAGCCTCCCAAGCGGGTGCTGAAGGGCGATCAGGTCGCCACCGTGCTGCGCCGCGGCTTCCCCTATGAGCGCGAGGCGACGACGCCGGCCCGCTTCGCCGTCGGCGACAGCGTCCGCACCCTCGTGATGCATCCGCGCCATCACACCCGCTTGCCCCGCTATGCGCGCGGCAAGCTCGGCGTGATCGAACGCGTTAGCGGCTGCCATGTCTTCCCCGACACCGGCGCGCATGGCGCGGCCGAGACTGCGCAATGGCTCTACACGGTTGTCTTCGCCGGCCGCGAACTCTGGGGCCGCGATGGCGATCCGCACTCCAGCGTCAGCATCGAGGCTTGGGAGAGCTATCTTGAGCCGGCTTGACGAGCGCCTGGCCGGCGAGACCCCGATCCCGCGCGACGCCGACGGGCCTGTCTTCGCCGAGCCCTGGCAGGCGCAGGCCTTCGCGCTCGTGGTCGAACTCCAGGCCAAGGGCGTGTTCACGGCCGATGAGTGGGCGCAGGCGCTGGGCGGCGAGATCCGCGAGGCGGTCGCCGCCGGCGGCTGCCGCGACGGCTCGGATTATTACGAGCGCTGGTGCGCGGCGCTCGAGCATCTCTTGATCGACAAGGGGCTCGCTTCGCATGCCAGCGTCGATGCGCTGGCGGCGTCCTGGGCGCGCGCGGCGGAAGCGACCCCGCACGGCCAGCCGATCAGGCTGGAGAACGATCCGGAGCGCGTCTAAAGCGGTTTTGTCGCATCATCTGATCCATCAACCGGTATCCACTTGATGGGCTGATGCTTTAACGCCAGCTCAGTTCCCCGCCCCGCCCCACATCCCGGCCAGCAGCAAGGCGCCGACCACGGCGACGAAGGCCGCGGCCAGCATTTCCAGCGCCGCGACCAGCTGCGCGCCGCGCAGCGATCCGCCGCCGGCAAAGCGCAGCGCCGCGAACTTGCAGAAGACCGCGACGGCGGCCAAAGCGCCCGTGGTCAGCGCCGTCCCGAGCGCCATGGCGAAGACGGCCGCGATTCCGGCCCAGACCAAGCCCTGCGAGGCGGCGAAGACCAGCACGATCAACGCGCCCGCACAGGGGCGCAAGCCCGCCGCAAAGACCACTCCGGCCATTTCGCGCCAGCCGCTCAGCCGCGCGATGACCTCGGGTCCGGGCATGTGAATATGGTTGCAGGTCGGGTCATGGGCCGGTGCGCCCGGGCCGAGCGCGATCAGCGCTCCCGCCTTGCGCCAGAGCACCGCGAGGCCGACCACCAGCACCAGTGCGAAGCTCGCCTGCTCGATCACATCGGTCGTCGCGCGCATCGTGGCTGCAGTCGTTCGCAAGGCCAGGGTCAACGTGCCCACCAGGGCGATCGCGACCACGGCCTGCAGCATCGCGGCCGCGAAGCTCAGGCCGATTCCCCGCCGCAGACTGCGGTCATCGGCGATGATATAGGCGGAGATCACCGCCTTGCCATGCCCCGGTCCGGCGGCATGGAACACGCCATAGGCGAAGGCCAGCCCCAGCAGGCCGGCGAGCGCGGCGGGGCGCTCGGCGACCCCCTTCAGCGTCGCGGTGAGCTCGCGGTAGAAGCTCGACTGCCAGGCCAGGATCACGCCGAACAGTCCGGTCGTGCTCGGCAGCGCCTCGCGCGGCAGGGCGCCGCCGAACGGGTTGCGCGGCGGGGGCGGCGGTG
>JBKBRD010000119.1:5829-9179 GCA_046292405.1 Allobosea sp.
TGGGGCGCGTCGCGGGTGATGATCGCATCGGGCCGCTCGTCGATGGTGAAGGCGACGAAATAGGTGGGATCGCCGATTTCGATGCCGAAGGAGCGCGAGGCGACGGCCGGCGTCTTCAGCGGCAGCGTATAGGTCAGCGTCAGGATCTTCTTGTCATAGGCGAGGCTCGCCTCGCCCGGCGTGCCGAATTCCTGCGTCTTGCCATTGGCTTTGACGGTGGTGAAGAAACCGACATCGGGCAGGCTCTCGACATTCACCTTGGCGAGCTCGGCCAATTCCTCGGCGGTGAAGATTCCATCGCCATTCTTGTCCAGCCCCTGGGTGATATAGGCGGAATAGGCTTCATCGAAGCTCCAGACATGCTTGACGCCCTTCACCGCGCCATCGGGCGTGTAGAGAATCTCGGCCCGCGCGGAGACGAAGACATGCGGATGGGCGGCGGCGGGCAGGACCGGGCCGACCGCCAGGGCAAATCCGGCCAGGGCAAGTCGCAGAAAGGCGCGTGGCGTCACAGGCGATGTCCTCGAGGATGTCCACACGGGATGAGCGACGATGGTTAACCGGACGTGAAGCTCCGCCAACCAACCAGACTGATCAATCTCCTGCAATCACGGCCAAATCGCGACATAAAGCGAGCCCGCCGTCGACCTGCCCTGCGAGCGCCCCGGGTTTGCGCAGCCAGCGCGACTGCGCGCATTCTCACGGCGAGGTCTCGTCATGAGCGCGCTCGGCGACAAGGCGTGAGCAAATTGGAATTGGACAAGTCCGATTGACGGCCTCCCCGCAATATGTCAGCATTGCTGACATAAATAGGGTGACTGCTGAATTTGGAGACTGGATCAACCAGTCCCATATCGATCATGCAGCGGGGCGATCGAGGGAGGTCGGCCATGGCCGAAAAGCTGAATTCCGGCGAAACCGCAAGCGGCCTGCGCGCGGTCGCGCTCGACGACAAATACGATCTGAGCAAAAAGCAGATCTTTCTGACCGGCGCCCAGGCCGTCGCCCGCGCCTTGATGGCGCAGCGCGAGCGCGACAGGCGCGCCGGCCTCAACACGGCCGGTTTCGTTTCCGGATATCGCGGCTCGCCGCTCGGCGGGCTCGATCTGCAGCTCGCGCGCGCCGGCAAGCAGCTCAAGGCCGCCGACATCGTCTTCCAGCCCGGTCTGAACGAAGACCTCGCCGCCACCGCCGTCTGGGGCACGCAGCAGGCCGAGCTGCAGGGCGAGGGCAAGTATGACGGCGTCTTTGCGCTCTGGTACGGCAAGGGGCCGGGCGTCGACCGCACCGGCGACGTCTTCCGCCATGGCAACATGGCCGGAACCTCGCCCCATGGCGGCGTGATCTGCCTGATGGGCGACGACCACACCGCGGAATCCTCGACCAACGCCCACCAGACCGAATTCGTCTTCGTCGATCGGATGATGCCGATCCTGAACCCGGCCGGGGTGCAGGAGATCATGGACTACGCCCTGCACGGCATCGCGCTCTCGCGCTACGCCTCCGTCTGGGTCGGCATCAAATGCGTCAAGGACAACATCGAATCGACGGCGTCGGTCGATGGTTCGGTCGATCGCGTCACGATCGTCACCCCCGATGATTTCGAGATGCCGCCGGGCGGGCTCAGCATCCGCCGCGAGCTCGATTTCCTCGACCAGGAAAAGCGGCTGCACATCCACAAGCGCGCCGCCATCCTCGCCTATCTGCGCGCCAACAGGCTGAACCAGACCATCACCCATGGGGGGAGGCAGCCGCGCATCGGCATCGTCACGGTCGGCAAATCCTATCTCGACGTGCGCCAGGCGATGGAGGATCTCGGCATCGACGAGGTCCGCGCCAATGATCTCGGCATCCGCCTGTTCAAGGTCGCCTGCCCGTGGCCGATCGACCCGTCCGAGTTGAAAAGCTTCGTGTCCGGGCTCGACCTGGTCATGGTCGTGGAAGAGAAGCGCTCGCTGATCGAGGTCCAGGTGCGCGAGGAGCTTTACGGCTCGCAGCACCAGCCCATGGTGATCGGCAAGAAGGACGAGAAGGGCGACTGGCTCTTCCCCGTCCATGGCGCGCTCGACCCCAATGACGTGGCCATCGCGCTCGGCGCCAGGCTGCTGCAATATCAGGACGACCCGGCGCTGCGTTCTCGGCTGGAGGAGATCGCCAAGGCCCAGGGGCGACTGGCGGAGGCGCAGGAGATCGCCAAGCGCACGCCCTATTTCTGCTCGGGCTGCCCGCACAACAGCTCCACCGTGGTGCCGGAAGGCTCGCGCGCCTATGCCGGCATCGGCTGCCACTACATGGTGCAATGGATGGACCGGGACACGACCGGATTCACCCAGATGGGTGGCGAAGGCGCCAACTGGATCGGCGAGGCGCCGTTCTCCACTCGCAAGCACGTCTTCCAGAACCTCGGCGACGGCACCTACACCCATTCCGGCTCGCTCGCCATCCGCTGGGCCGTCGCCGCCGGCGTCAACATCACCTACAAGCTGCTTTACAACGACGCCGTCGCCATGACCGGCGGTCAGCAGGCGGAAGGGCATCTCACCCCCGACCAGATGGCGCGCCAGATCGCGGCGGAAGGCGTGCAGCGCATCGCCGTCGTCACCGACGAGCCGGGCAAATATCCGGCGACGGTGCAATGGCCGGGCGGCACGACGATCCATCACCGCGACGATCTCGACGCCGTGCAACGCGAGCTGGCCGAGGTTTCGGGCGTCTCGCTGCTGCTCTACGACCAGACCTGCGCCACCGAGAAGCGTCGTCGCCGCAAGCGCGGCAGCTACCCCGATCCCGACAAGCGCGTCATCGTCAACGAGCTGGTCTGCGAAGGCTGCGGCGATTGCGGCGTGCAATCCAACTGCGTCTCGGTGCAGCCGCTGGAGACGGAATTCGGCCGCAAGCGTCAGATCGACCAGTCGAACTGCAACAAGGATTTTTCCTGCATCAAGGGCTTCTGCCCCTCCTTCGTCACCGTGCACGGCGCAAGGCCGAAGAAGCTGGCCCCGCGCAAGCTCGACGCCGGTGCGCTCGGGACAGCCGAACTGCCGGAGCCCGCCGTGCCCGCGCTGACGCGCAGCTACGCCGTCATCGTCACCGGCGTCGGCGGCACCGGCGTGGTCACCATCGGCGCCATCCTCGGCATGGCCGCCCATCTCGAGGGCAAGGGCTGCGGTATGATCGACATGGCCGGCCTCGCCCAGAAGGGCGGCGCCGTGTTCAGCCACGTCAAGCTCGCGCCCACCCCGGAAGAGATCCACGCCATCCGCGTCTCGGCCGGCCAGGCCGATCTCGTTCTCGGTTGCGACCTCACCGTGACCGGCGCCAAGAAGGTGCTGGGCGCGATCAAGCCGCAT
>JBKBRD010000120.1:0-3749 GCA_046292405.1 Allobosea sp.
CCGCACCCGCTTCGTCACCGACTGCCAGGAGGCGAGGATGCAGAACGGCATCAGGAAGGCAGTCAGCACGATGAAGGGAAAGGAGAACCCATCGACGCCGAGTTTGAACTTGATCGCGTCGGAGACCCAGCCATGGGTTTCGACCATCTGGAAACCGGGATTGCCGGTCTCGAACCGGCTCCAGGCGACCAGAGACAGCACGAAGGTGGCGATCGTCGTCGCCAGCGCCGCATAGCGGGCGTTCGAGTCGACGGACGCCTGATCGCCGCGCTGGGCGAGGATGAAGGCCGCGCCGACCAGCGGCAGGACGAGCAGGCCTGTGAGAATACCGAAGCCGAACATCATCTCACCCGCGGACCAGGAGGTACCAGGTCACCAGGGCCGCGACCCCGACGAGCATGGCGAAGGCATAGTGATAGAGATAGCCGGTCTGCAACCGGACCACCCGGTTGGTGACGTCGACGACCCGGGCCGAGACGCCGTCGGGCCCGATGCCGTCGATGACCATCCCGTCGCCCTTCTTCCAGAGAAAACGGCCGAGCCACATCGCCGGGCGCACGAACAGGAAGTCGTAGAGCTCGTCGAAATACCACTTGTTCAGCAGGAACTTGTAGAGCGCCGGGTTGGCGGCGGCGAGCCGGCCCGGCATGTCCGGCCGCAGCACGTAGAAATACAGCGCGATGACGAAGCCGAGCAGCATCGCGATGAAGGGCGATGCGACCACCCAGCCAGGCACCTCGTGCATCTCGTGCAGGATGTGATTGTCCTTGCCGGTGAACAGCGCAGCTTTCCAGAAGCTCTCGTAATTGTGGCCGATGAAGGCCTCCTTGAAGGCGAAGCCGGCGGCGACGGCGCCGAGCGAGAGCACGGCCAGCGGGATCAGCATCACCAGCGGGCTCTCATGCGGCTTCAGCTCATGGCCGTGGCCATGGTCATGCGTGTGGGCGCCCGGACCGTCTTCATGCGCCGGCGGCGCATGATCGGGATGGCCAGTGACCGCCGCGTCCGCATGGCCGTGGGCGGCATGTGCGTGCGCGTCATGTCCGTGCGCCTCATGGCCGTGGCCGGCCCAGCGCGGCGCGCCCTCGAAGGTCATGAAGTACAGCCGCCAGGAATAAAACGAGGTCATGCAGGCTGCGACGACGAGCAACACGAAGGCATAGGTCGCGGCGAAGCCCTTATGCGCCACCGCCGCATAAGCGCTCTCGATGATCGCATCCTTGGAGAAATAGCCGGCGAAGAGCGGGAAGCCTGTCAAAGCGAGCGTGCCGATCGTCATGGCGGCGGCCGTCAGCGGGATGTGCTTGCGCAAGCCACCCATGTTCCGCATGTCCTGCTCGTGGTGCATCGCATGGATGACCGAGCCCGCGCCCAAAAACAGCAGCGCCTTGAAGAAGGCGTGGGTGAAGAGGTGGAAGATGCCGGCCGAATAGGCGCCGACGCCGAGCGCGACGAACATGTAGCCGAGCTGCGAGCAGGTCGAATAGGCGATCACCCGCTTGATGTCGTTCTGCACCAGCCCGACCGTGGCGGCGAAGAAGGCCGTGGTCGCGCCGATGAGGATGACAACCGTCAGGGCGTTCGGCGCGTATTCGAAGATCGGCGACAGCCTCGCCACCATGAAGACGCCGGCCGTGACCATGGTCGCGGCATGGATCAGCGCCGAGACCGGCGTCGGCCCCTCCATCGCGTCGGGCAGCCAGGTATGCAGCAGGAACTGCGCGGATTTGCCCATGGCGCCCATGAACAGCAGCAGCGCCGCCAGGGTCATCGCGTTCCAGTCATAGCCGAGGAAGCGGAAGCTCTGCGTCGCGAGATCGGCCACGCGCGGGAAGATGCCGTCGAAGCCGACCGAGCCGAACAGCACGAAGACGAGGAAGATGCCGAGGGCGAAACCGAAATCGCCGACGCGGTTGACGATGAAGGCTTTCATCGCCGCGGCGTTGGCGGAGGGCTTCTGGTACCAGAAGCCGATCAGCAGATAGGACGCCAGGCCGACGCCTTCCCAGCCGAAGAACATCTGCAGGAAGTTGTCGGCCGTCACCAGCATCAGCATGGCGAAGGTGAAGAGCGACAGATAGGCAAAGAACCGGCTGCGATGCGGGTCCTCGGGCATGTACCCGATCGAATACAGGTGCACGAGCGAGGAGACGGTGTTGACCACCACCAGCATCACAACCGTCAGCGTGTCGACGCGGAAAGCCCAGTCGACCCTGAGATCGCCCGAGGCCATCCAGGTCGCGACCTGTATGCGGGTCGTGCCGGCGCCGAAGCCGACATTGAAGAAGGCGATCCAGGACAGCACGGCCGAGACGACGAGCAGCGAGGTGGTGACGATTTCCGATCCGCGCGCGCCGATCAGGCGGCCGAACAGGCCGGCGATCAGGAAGCCGATCAGGGGGAGGAAGACGATCGCGTGATACATGGGCCGGATCCGGGCGTTGTGACGCCTCAGCCTTTCATCATGTTGATGTCTTCCACCGCGATCGTGCCGCGGTTGCGGAAGTAGACGACGAGAATGGCGAGCCCGATCGCAGCCTCCGCCGCCGCCACCGTCAGCACCAGCAGGGCAAAGACCTGGCCGACGATGTCGTTGAGGAAGCTGGAAAAGGCGACGAAGTTCAGGTTCACCGCAAGCAGGATCAGCTCGACCGACATCAGGATGACGATGACGTTCTTGCGGTTGATGAAGATGCCGAGCACGCCGAGCGTGAACAGGATCGCGGCGACCGCGAGATAATGGCCCAACCCGATCATCAGACGGTCTCCTCGGGAACGCCGGCATGCGAGGCGACCTTGCGGACCTCCATCGCGCTGGCCTTGGTGCGGGCGTTCTGCTGGTTGATGTCCTGGCGCTTGACGCCGGGCCGCTCACGCAGGGTCAGCACGATCGCGCCGATCATCGCCACGAGCAGCACGAGGCCCGCCGCCTGGAAATAATAGACATATTGCGTGTAGAGCACCTGGCCGAGCGCGGCGGTGTTGCTGAGATTGCCGGGGATCGGCGCCACCGGCGCGCGCACGATCTGCGGGTCGATCACCCAGGCGCCGACCACGACCAGCAACTCCACGGCGAAGATCAGCCCGACCAGCGCGCCGATCGGCAGATATTGCAGGAAGCCCTGGCGGAACTCGGCGAAATCGACGTCGAGCATCATCACCACGAACAGAAACAGCACCGCGACCGCGCCGACATAGACGACGATCAGCAGCATCGCCAGGAACTCGGCGCCCAGCAGCAGGAACAGCCCCGCCGCGTTGACGAAGGCGAGGATGAGAAACAGCACCGAATGAACGGGGTTGCGCGACGCGATCACCATGAACGCCGATGCGATCGCGATGCTCGAAAACAGATAGAAGAAGGCCGCTGCGGCGTTCATCTCGGTCAGCCCTTCCACCCTTGCGGGTGGCCCTCGTTGAAACGCGTCCGACTCTCGTCCGGGCGCAGTTGCGTGCGTCTATAAGCGGGCGAGTGGCGAGTTGCGAGTGGCGAATGCAGCCATTCCACTCGCCATTCGCCATTCGCCGTCTTCGCCTCAGCGATACGGCGCGTCCATCGCGATGTTGCGCGCGATTTCGCGCTCCCACCGCGCCCCGTTCTCGAGCAGCCGCTCCTTGTCGAAGAACAGCTCCTCGCGGGTCTCGGTGGCGAATTCGAAATTCGGCCCCTCGACGATCGCATCCACCGGGCAAGCCTCCTGGCAGAAGCCGCAATAGATGCATTTCGTCATGTCGATGTCGTAACGCGT
>JBKBRD010000120.1:3848-9175 GCA_046292405.1 Allobosea sp.
TGCGGCTTGCGCGAGTGTCATCGCAGGGCAATCCTCTTGTTCATACGGCTCAACCGAACAAAGCCCGGCCGACAAAGAAACCGACGACCGGCATGGCGCCGACCGTCATCAGCAGCAGCGCCGACTGCAGGATCCGGATGCGCCGGGCGTAATCGGCGCGCTCCTCGTCAGTCTGCGAGCGGTCCGTCCGGCGCAACGCCGCTACGACGACGCCGGACATCACCCGATATTCCAGCAGGCCGAGCGCGAAGCCGATCAGGGCTCCGATCCAGCCTGCCACTAGCGCACCGGCCCCCAGCCGGTGAGCTGCAGCACGAAAGCGACGACGACGACCGACGCCAGCGACAGCGGCAGGAACACCTTCCAGCCCAGGCGCATCAGTTGGTCGTAGCGGTAGCGCGGCACGAAGGCCTTCACCATCGCGAACATGAAGAAGACCGCGCACATCTTGAAGGCGAACCAGAACACGCCCGGAAGCCAGGTGAAGGGCGCGATCGGGACCGGAGGCAGCCACCCCCCGAGGAAGAGGATGGTGGTCAGCGCGCACATGGTCATGATCGCC
Source organism: Allobosea sp. (assembly GCA_046292405.1). Taxonomy (GTDB): domain Bacteria; phylum Pseudomonadota; class Alphaproteobacteria; order Rhizobiales; family Beijerinckiaceae; genus Allobosea. The sequence continues at coordinate 4,411 of JBKBRD010000120.1, forward strand.
ACGTATTCGCCGAGCATGAACAGCAGATACGGGGTCGAGGAATATTCGACCATATAGCCCGCGACCAGCTCCGATTCCGCCTCCGGCAGGTCGAAGGGCGGGCGGTTGGTCTCGGCCAGCGCCGAGATGAAGAAGATCACGAACATCGGGAAGAGCGGCAGCCAGTACCAGCCGAACAGCCCGGCGCGCGTGTTCTGCGCCTCGACGATCGCCGAGAGGTTCAGCGAACCGACGCAGAGCAGCACGGTGATGATGACGAAGCCGATCGAGACCTCATACGACACCATTTGCGCCGCCGAGCGCAGCGCGCCCATGAACGGGTATTTCGAGTTCGAGGCCCAGCCGGCCATGATCACGCCGTAGATGCCGAGCGAGGAGATGGCGAGGATATAGAGGACGCCGACATTGATGTCGGCGATCGCCCAGCCTTCCGCCACCGGGATCACCGCCCAGGCTGAAAGCGAGAGCAGGCAGGTGACCAGCGGCGCCAGCAGGAACACGCCCTTGTTGGAGCCCGACGGGATGATCGGCTCCTTGAAGGCGAATTTGAGCAGGTCGGCGAAGCTCTGGAACAGGCCGAATGGCCCGACCACGTTGGGTCCGCGCCGCAGCTGCACCGCCGCCCAGATCTTGCGATCCGCCAGCAGGATGTAGGCGATGAAGACGAGCAGGCAGGCGATGAGCAGGAAGCTCTTGCCCAGCATGATCAGGAGCGAGAGGACGATATCCCAGTTCATGGCCTTACTCCGCCGCCTGCCTGAGCCGGCCCGAGGCCAGCGCCGAACATTCGGCCATCACCGCGGATGCGCGCGCGATCGGGTTGGTCTGGTAGAAATCGGCGACCGGCGAGACGAAGCCCGCCCTGTCGGCCTTGCCGCCGAGGCCGGCGAGGCGTGCGAGCCCCGCGCCGTCCGCCGGCTGCACCGTGTCGAGCGCGGCGAAATGCGGATGCGCCGCATAGAGCGCCTTTCGCAGGCCGGCCAGCGAGTCGAAGGGCAGCGTCTGGCCCAGCGCCGCCGACAGCGCCCGCAGGATCGCCCAATCCTCGCGCGCATCGCCGGGCGCGAAGGTGGCGCGCTCGGTCATCTGCACGCGTCCCTCGGTGTTGACGAAGGTCGCGGATTTCTCGGTATAGGCGGCCCCAGGCAGGATGACGTCGGCGCGGTGCGCGCCGCGGTCGCCATGGGTGCCCTGGTAGACCACGAAGGCGCCGGCCGGAACCTCGATTTCGTCGGCGCCGAGCAGGAACAGTAGGTCGAGCCCGCCGGGAGCCATCATGCCCGCGACATCGAGCCCGCTTTCGCCCGGCACGAAGCCGAGGTCGAGCCCGCCGACGCGCGCCGCGGCCGTGTGCAGCACGCCGAAGCCGTTCCAGCCCTCCGCGCCCGAGCCCAGCAGCTGCGCCGCCTTGGCCGCCATCGACAGCACGGCAGCGCCGTCGGAGCGGGCAAGAGCGCCCTGCCCGATCAGCACCAGCGGCCGGGCGCTGTCGCCCTTCGCGCCCTTGATCAGCTCGGCCAGCGTTTCGGCCCCGGCGCCGAGATACTCGTAAGGATAGGTCAGATCCGCCTGCTCGCCGATGAGCTGGATCTTGAAGCCGCCGCGCAGCCAGCGCTTGCGGATGCGGGCGTTCAGGATCGGCGCTTCCTTGCGCGGATTGGCGCCGATGATCAGCAGCGAATCCGCCTCCTCGATGCCGGCGATGCCGGCGTTCAGCACATAGGAGGCGCGGCCGAAGGCAGGATCGAGCCGGGCGCCGTCCTGGCGGCAATCGAGATTGACGCTGCCGACCTTGGCCATCAGCTGCTGCAGCGCATAGACCTCCTCGACCGCCGCGAGATCGCCGGCGATGGCGCCGATCCGCTCGGGCTGCGTCGCCTGGACCTTCGAGGCGATCAGCGCGAAGGCCTCCGCCCAGCTTGCCGGCCGCAGGCTGCCATTCTCGCGGATATAGGGTCGGTCGAGGCGCTGGGTGCGCAGGCCGTCGACGACATGGCGGGTCTTGTCGGAGATCCACTCCTCATTCACCGCCTCGTTGATGCGCGGCAGGATGCGCATCACCTCGCGTCCGCGCGAATCGACGCGGATGGCCGAGCCGACCGCGTCCATCACGTCGATGGACTGTGTCTTGCTCAGCTCCCAGGGCCGGGCCTTATTCTGATAGGGTTTCGAGGTCAGCGCGCCGACCGGGCAGAGATCGACGACATTGCCCTGCAGCTCGGAGCTCATCGCCTGTTCGAGATAGGTGGTGATCTCCATGTCCTCGCCGCGGCCGATGGCGCCGAGATCCTGGCCGCCCGCCACTTCCGTGGTGAAGCGGACGCAGCGCGTGCACTGGATGCAGCGCGTCATCGAAGTCTTGACCAGCGGGCCGATATATTTGTCCTCGACCGCGCGCTTGTTCTCGGAATAGCGCGAAGTGTCGACGCCATAGGCCATGGCCTGGTCCTGCAGGTCACACTCGCCGCCCTGGTCGCAGATCGGGCAATCCAGCGGGTGGTTGATGAGCAGGAACTCCATCACCCCTTCGCGCGCCTTCTTCACCATGGGCGACTTGGTCAGCACCACCGGCGGCTCGCCATTGGGGCCGGGCCGCAGATCGCGCACGCCGATGGCGCAGGAGGCCTGCGGCTTCGGCGGCCCGCCCTTCACCTCGACGAGGCACATGCGGCAATTGCCGGCAATCGACAGCCGCTCATGGAAACAGAAGCGCGGCACCTCGGCGCCAGCGGCCTCGCAGGCCTGGAGCACGGTGTAGTCGGCTGGCACGTCGACTTCGACGCCGTCGATGAGGAGTTTGGTCATCGCTCAATTTCTCAATGCGGCGCATCGACCAGATCGAGCTGACGCTCGATCCTTTCGACACGCATTTCAAGCCGATCGATCCGACGTTGAACGCCAACGACGCTCTCCTCGAGCCCGGTCATCCGGACTTTCAGATCCTGAACGTCATCCCGCAACCGATCGACCTTCTCGTCGATCCGCCTGAGATAGACCAGCACCAGGCTGTCGGGTTCGTCGGTCATCTCTCACTCCGCCGCCATCAGGCGCACCGGCTCGGCGTGCGGGTTGGCGGAATAATCGTCGATGCGCTTTTCGATCTCGTGACGGAAATGCGCGATCAGCCCCTGGATCGGCCAGGCGGCGGCGTCGCCCAGCGCGCAGATGGTGTGGCCCTCGATCTGCTTGGTGACGTCGAGCAGCATGTCGATCTCGCGCTTCTGCGCCCTGCCCTCGGCCATGCGCGTCATCACCCGCCACATCCAGCCGGTGCCTTCGCGGCAGGGCGTGCACTGGCCGCAGCTCTCATGCTTGTAGAAATAGCTGATGCGGGCAATGGCGCGAACGATGTCGGTCGACTTGTCCATGACGATGACCGCCGCGGTGCCGAGACCCGATTTCAGCTTCGAGAGCGAGTCGAAATCCATCGGCGTGTCGATGATCTGCTCGGCCGGAACCATGCGCACCGAGGAGCCGCCGGGAATGACCGCCATCAGATTGTCCCAGCCGCCGCGCACGCCGCCGCAATGGCGGTCGATCAGCTCGCGGAAGGGGATGCCCATCACCTCTTCGACGTTGCAGGGCTTGTTGACGTGCCCGGAGACGCAGAACAGCTTGGTGCCGACATTGTTGGCGTTGCCGAGCGAGGAGAACCAGCTCGCGCCACGGCGCAGGATGGTCGGCGCCACCGCGATCGACTCGACGTTGTTCACAGTGGTCGGGCAGCCATACAAGCCGACATTGGCCGGGAATGGCGGCTTCAGCCGCGGCATGCCCTTCTTGCCCTCGAGGCTTTCGAGCAGCGCGGTCTCCTCGCCGCAGATATAGGCCCCGGCGCCGTGATGGACGTAGAGCTCGAACGGATAGCCGTGCTTATTGTTCTGGCCGATGAGATTGGCGTCATAGGCCTCGTCTACGGCGCGCTGCAACGCCTCGCGCTCGCGGATATATTCGCCGCGGATGTAGATATAGGCGGCGTTGGCGCCCATGGCGAAGGAGGCGATCAGGCAACCTTCGACCAGCGTATGCGGGTCGTTGCGCATGATCTCGCGATCCTTGCAGGTGCCGGGCTCCGACTCGTCGGCGTTGACGACGAGATAGCTCGGCCGGCCGTCGCTGACCTTGGGCATGAAGGACCATTTTAGCCCGGTCGGGAAGCCGGCGCCGCCGCGCCCGCGCAGGCCGGACTTCTTCATCTCGTCGATGATCCAGTCGCGGCCCTGCTCCAGCAGGAATTTGGTGCCGTCCCAGGCGCCGCGCGCCATGGCGCCCTTCAGCGACAGGTCATGCCGGCCGTAGAGATTGGTGAAGATACGATCGCGATCTGCGAGCATGTCGATCTGCCTCACTTAACCGGCTTGTCGCCGCCGGGAGCGGCTGGCGCTTGCGGCTTGCCCGCGGCGGAGGGCGTGTCCTGCGCAGCGCCGGTCGGCTGGCCGGGGTCGGACGGTTTGGGACGGCCGGGCGTAGCCGTGTCCGTCGCCTGCTTGGCGGCGGCGGCGGGCGTCGCGTCGGCTTTCGCCGTCTCGGCCTTTGCAGCTTCAGCCTTAGGGGCCTCGGCCTGCTTGGCGGCCGCTTCGGCTGCGGCCTTGGCGGCGGCGGCTTCGGCAGCCGCCTTGCGCTGTTCCGTCACGCGGGCCTGCCCATCGCCCGCGCCGATCACCGTGCCGTCATAGAGCGCCGGATCCTTCAGCGTCTCGCCGCCGCCCTCTGGCTCGGAACAGGAGCGGCCGATCTGCGAGCCGGTCTTGACCGGGCGGCCATG
>JBKBRD010000121.1:0-9147 GCA_046292405.1 Allobosea sp.
TGGCCTGGTCAAGCGCATTGCGGCGGGCGTGACGACGCTGTCTGTGGGAACTGCCGACGACGTCGCGACTTATAAGGCGCGGGGCAACTGACGACGGCAGAATGCCGGATCACGGGGAGACACCATGTTTGACCTGACGGGAAAGAAGGCGCTGGTCACTGGCGCGACGGGCGGGCTGGGCGGCGAGATCGCCCGGATGCTGCATCGGCAGGGCGCGAGCGTCGCGCTTTCGGGCACACGGGTCGAGGCGCTCGAATCGCTGGCCGCCGAACTCGGCGAACGCGCCTTCGTCACGCCCTGCAATGCCGGCATCACGCGCGACAACCTGTTCCTGCGCCTCAAGGACGAGGACTGGGACAGCGTCATCGCCGTCAACCTGACAGCGGCCTTCCGGCTGTCGCGCGCGGCCGTCAAATCGATGATGCGCCGCCGCCATGGCCGCATCATCTCGATCGGCTCGATCGTCGGCACGACCGGCAATCCCGGCCAGGGCAATTACGCAGCCGCCAAGGCCGGGCTGATCGGCATGTCCAAGGCCTTGGCGGCCGAGGTCGCGAGCCGCAACATCACCGTCAACGTGGTGGCGCCCGGCTTCATCGAGTCGCCCATGACGCAGGCGCTGAACGAAAAGCAGCGCGAAAGCATTCTGTCCGACGTGCCCATGGGCCGTCTCGGTTCAGGCGCCGACATCGCCGCCGCGGTTGCCTATCTCGCCAGCGAGGAAGCCGCCTACATCACCGGCCAGACACTTCATGTGAATGGCGGAATGACAATGATTTGAATAGGTTATGGCGGTGATCCTGAGGCGGTCCGAAAGCGCGCTTCACTCTCGCCAGCCTGAAAGCCCTGTGCTAACTAGCGCCTGACGCGCTTGGCGCTTGCGGCCGGGGGGCTTGACGGAACCCGGGTTGTTGCGTTTGTGCAGTTGAGAGTTCCGGCCCGCTTCTGTCCTCGGACCCGGCGGGATACTGGAGTGCGGTTCCCCACTACGCGTCGCCATCGAGCGGTGTGTTTCAATCTTTAAGGAATAGACCCATGAGCGATGTCGCCGAGCGCGTGAAGAAGATCGTGGTCGAGCATCTCGGCGTCGAGCCGGAGAAGGTCGTCGACGGCGCGAATTTCATCGAGGATCTGGGCGCCGACAGCCTCGACACCGTCGAGCTGGTCATGGCCTTCGAGGAAGAATTCGGCGTCGAGATCCCCGATGACGCCGCCGAGACGATCGTCACCGTCGGCGACGCCGTCAAGTTCCTGTCGAAGAGCGCCTGACCGGCCAGCACGGTTTGCGCTGAAAGAGCCATGGCTTCACCCGGTCTTTCCTTGCCTCGCACCCAGATCATGCGTCGCGTGGTCGTCACCGGCCTCGGCATGGTGACGCCACTCGGTTGCGGCGTCGAGCCGAGCTGGGCGGCGATCCTCGCCGGCAAGAGCGGGGCAGGGCCGATCACCAGCTTCGACGCGAGCGATCTGCCGGCGCGCATCGCCTGCAACATCCTTCGCGGCGACGGCTCGGACGGCAGCTTCAATCCCGACGACTGGATGGAGCCCAAGGAGCAGCGCAAGGTCGATGACTTCATCGTCTTCGCCATGGCTGCGGCCAAGCAGGCTCTGATCGATGCGGACTGGTTCCCGCACGAGCACGAGGATCAGATTGCGACCGGCGTCGCGATCGGCTCCGGCATCGGCGGGCTGGGCGGCATCTACGAGGCCTCTATCCTGCTCAAGGAGCGCGGCCCGCGCCGCCTCTCCCCCTTCTTCATCCCCGGCCGCCTGAGCAATCTCGCGGCGGGCTATGTCTCGATCGAATACGGGCTGAAAGGCCCCAACCATTCGGTCGTGACCGCCTGCTCGACCGGAGCGCATGCGATCGGCGACGCCGCGCGCATGGTCGCGCTCGGCGACGCCGAGGTGATGGTCGCGGGCGGCACGGAATCGGCGATCAACCGGCTTGGCATCGCCGGCTTCTGCGCCTGTCGCGCGCTGTCGACGAATTTCAACGATACGCCCGAAAAGGCGTCCCGCCCCTATGACAGCGACCGCGACGGCTTCGTCATGGGCGAGGGCGCCGGCGTCGTCGTGCTCGAGGAACTCGAACACGCTCTGGCGCGCGGCGCGCGCATCTATGCCGAGGTCGTCGGCTACGGCATGTCGGGCGACGCCTACCACATCACCTCTCCGGCCGAAGACGGCGACGGCGCCTATCGCTGCATGGCGATGGCGCTGAACCGCGCCGGCGTCACCGCCGGCGATCTCGACTACATCAACGCGCATGGCACCTCGACGCCGCTGGGCGACGAGATCGAGCTGCGCGCCGTCGAGCGGCTGCTGGCGAATGCGCCGCGGCGGCCGTCGATGTCCTCGACCAAATCGGCGACGGGGCATCTGCTCGGCGCCGCCGGCGCCATCGAGGCGATCTTCTCGATTCTCGCGATTCGTGACCAGGTCGCACCGCCGACGATCAACCTGGACAATCCCTCCGTCGAGACCGAGATCGACCTGGTGCCGCATGTCGCGCGCAAGCGCAGCATCGAGGTGGTGCTGTCGAACTCGTTCGGCTTCGGCGGCACCAACGCTTCTCTGGTGATGCGCCGCTACGTGGCCTGAACGCGCCCGCAGCGCGCTTTCGCCACAATATCTGCTAATGTGTCGTCGAGATCGTTCGGCGAGCATCTCCCAACCGACCGTGACGCCGCCGCGCCAGCGCTGCGGCAGGACAAGTGCGAGTTTTTGAACCTGTGAATCAATCGCCACGCGTCGCGCCTAAAAGCCCCAACGAGGCGCTGAAGCCGGTCACCCCGCCGGCTCCGCCGCCGAAGGCGCGCCGCCGCCGGCGCAGCCCGTTCATCGCGCTGATGAGCGGGCTTTTCACGGCGCTGGTGATCGTCGCCGGTTGCGCGGGCGTCGGCATCGCGGTTCTCGACAGCCAGAGCAAGGCGCCTGGGCCGCTGGCGAGCGACCGCGTGCTAATCATCCCGCGCGAGAGCGGGCTGACCGAGATCGCCGACCTGTTGCAGCGCGAGGGCATGATCGACCATCCCTGGACCTTCAGGGCGTCGGCCGTGCTCTCCGGCAACTGGACGAAGCTCAAGGCCGGCGAATACCTGTTCAAGGCGCGGGCGAGCCAGGCCGACATCCTCAACATCATCGCCGAGGGCAAGGCGGTCGAGCACGGCATCACCGTGCCCGAGGGGCTGACCAGCGAGCAGATCGTGGCGCGGCTGCGCGAGAATGATTTGCTCAGCGGCGACATCATCCAGACGCCGCGCGAAGGCACGATCCTGCCCGACACTTACAAGTTTCCGCGCGGCTTTTCGCGCCAGGCGATCATCGACCGCATGGCGCGCAGCCATCGCGAAGTGCTCGCCGATGTCTGGCGCCGCAAGCCGGCCGACCTGCCGATCAAGACGCCGCAGGAGCTGGTTGTGCTGGCCTCCATCGTCGAGAAGGAGACCGGCCGCGCCGATGAGCGCCCGCGCGTCGCCGGCGTGTTCATCAACCGGCTGAACCGGCGGATGAAGCTGCAATCGGACCCGACGATCGTCTACGGCATCGTCGGCGGCAAGGGCACGCTCGGCCGTTCGATCATGCGCAGCGAGATCACCCAGCCGACGCCCTACAACACCTATGTCATCGACGGACTGCCTCCAGGGCCGATCGCCAATCCCGGCAAGGCCGCGCTGGAGGCCGTCGTCAACCATTCGCGGACCAAGGATCTCTATTTCGTCGCCGATGGCAGCGGCGGCCATGCCTTCGCCGAGACGCTGGAGCAGCACAACCGCAACGTCGCGCGCTGGCGCCAGATTGAGGCCGTACGGCGCGATCCCGGCCGGACCGCGCCCGACAACTCCGTCGACAAGGTCGAGCCGCCGCCGGCGCCCGAACAGCGCACCGAGGCGCCAGGCGCCCAGCGCGCCGAGGGCGGCGATGTCGAAACCTTCCCCGTGCCCGGCAATCGCCGCGCGGCGGGGGCCGGCGCGGCCGGGCGGGCCCGCGCCTTCGACGCCTCCGAGGGCACCGCGCGCGATCCGCTGCTGAACAAGACCTTCGACCTCAACTCGCCGAAGCAGGTTCCGGCCCTGCGGCCCTGAGCCGGCGGCGCCAGCCAGTTTTCCACCAGCGCCTGCAGTCTGCTCGCTTGCCGCCCGGCGGACGCGCCACTACGGTCCCGCCGCACCGACGCGACTGAAGGGATCACCGTGGCCATCGAGAGCATGACCGGCTTCGCCCGGATCGCGGGGGTCGAGGGCGCCCATGCCTGGGCGTGGGAGATCCGCAGCGTCAATGGCCGCGGACTCGATTTCCGCGTCAGGGTTCCGCCCGGCTTCGAGACCATCGCCGAGGTCGCGCGCAAGCGGCTCGGCGGGGCGTTCTCGCGCGGCACGCTGCATGTCAACCTCTCCGTCAGCAGCGACGCGGCGCCGCCTCGGCCTCGGGTCAACGAAGCTGCGTTGGCGGCGCTGGTTGCGGCGCTCTCCAGGCTGCCCGCTTCCGAAACGATCCGCCCCGCCAGCTATGACGGGCTGCTGGGGGTGCGCGGCATCGTCGAGCTCGCCGACGAGGCCCAGGACGCGCTCGGCGCGGTCGAAGCCCCCGTGCTTGCCGGGCTCGAAGATGTCGTGGCTGCGCTGCGCCAGGCGCGCCATAGCGAAGGCGCGGCGCTCGAGGCGGTGCTGACCGGGCATATGGAGACGATCGCGCGGCTGACCCGCGAGGCCGAAACCCATCCCGCGCGCGGCGTCGAGGCGATTCGCGAGCGGCTGGGCGCCCAGGTTGCGGCGCTGCTCAACGCCAGCCCGGCGCTGGACCCGCAGAGGCTGCATCAGGAGGCGGCGCTGCTGGCGGTGAAGGCCGACATCCGCGAGGAGCTCGACCGGCTCCACGCCCATGTGGCGGCGTTGAAGGCGCTGCTGCAGCAAGGCGGCCCGATCGGCCGCAAGCTCGATTTTCTGTCGCAGGAATTCGGACGCGAGGCCTCGACCCTGTGCGCCAAGGCGGGGGATGCCGGCCTCTCCCGGATCGGACTTGAGCTGCGCACGGTCGTCGACCAGATGCGCGAGCAGGTTCAGAATGTGGAGTGAAGGCTGATGGCTGACGCGCTTCGCCCGGCCCGCCGCGGCCTGATGCTGATCCTGTCCTCGCCCTCGGGCGCCGGCAAATCGACCCTGACGCGACTGCTGTCGCAAAACGAGAACAATCTCGATCTGTCGATCTCGGTGACGACGCGCCAGCGCCGCTCATCGGAAATCGACGGCGTGCACTACCGCTTCATCGACAGGCCCGCCTTCGACCAGATGCGCCAGCACAACGACCTGCTCGAATGGGCCGAGGTGCATGGCAATGGCTATGGCACGCCGCGCCGCGACGTCGAGGCGTCGTTGCGCGAAGGCCGGGACGTGCTGTTCGACATCGACTGGCAGGGCACGCAGCAGATCGTCAAAAAGGCGCGCGAAGATGTCGTGACCATCTTCATCCTGCCGCCCTCGATGGCGGAGTTGCGCTCGCGGCTGGTGCGGCGGGCCGAAGACGCGCCCGAGGTCATCGCCAAGCGGCTGCAGAACGCCCGCGACGAGATCGCCCGCTGGGAGAAGTACGACTACGTCATCGTCAATCAGGATGTCGAAGCGGCCTACGCCGCGGTCAAGGCGATCCTGACGGCCGAACGCTTGAAGCGCGTCCGCGCCACGGGTCTCGGCGAATTCGTGGAGAAGTTGCTGACCGAGCCGCTGCCGTAGAGGCTGCGCGCGCTGCGACTGCCCATCTTGCTCAGCGGAGCGCCGCCAGCGCCTGCGCCAGCCGCACGAAGCCCGAGACCGGGATCTCCTCGGCCCGCGCGGTCTCCGACAGGCCCGCCGCTTCGATCAGCGGCAAGGGCTCGGGCAGCACGGCCTTGAGGCTCTGGCGCAGCATTTTGCGGCGCTGGCCGAAGGCGGCGAGCGTGATCCGCTCCAGCAGCCTGAGGTCGCAGGGCTCAGGCTCGGCCCGAGGCACGATGTGCACCACCGAGGAGGTGATCTTCGGCTGCGGCACGAAAGCGGTGCGCGGCACGTCGAACAGGATCTTCGCCTCGCAGCGCCAGCCGACCAGCACCGCCAGTCGTCCGTAATCGGCCCGCTGCTGCGGGGTCGCCACGATCCGTTCGGCCACTTCGCGCTGGAACATCAAAGTGAGCGAGCTCCACCAGGGCGGCCAGGGGTCGGCGCTGAGCCAGCCGACGAGCAGGGGCGTGCCGATATTATAGGGCAGGTTGGCGACGATCCGCGTCTTGTCCGAGCCGATGAGCGGGCGCAGATCGGTCGCCATCGCGTCGCCGTCCACCACCTCGAGCCGGCCGGGATAATGAGCGGCGATCTCGGCCAGCGCCGGCAGGCAACGCTTGTCGCGCTCGATCGCGATCACCCGGCCGGCGCCATTGGCCAGCAGCGCGCGAGTCAGGCCGCCGGGTCCCGGGCCGATTTCGACGACCGTTTCGCCGTCGAGCGGCCCGGCCGCGCGCGCAATCCGTCCGGTGAGGTTGAGGTCGAACAGAAAATTCTGGCCGAGCGCCTTCTGCGCCATCAGACCATGCCGCTCGACGACGTCGCGCAGGGGAGGCAGCGTGTCGATCTGGCTCATGGCTGTCCCGGGGCCGAGGCGGCCGCCATGCGCGCCGCCAGAAGCAGCGCCGCGCACAGGCTGTCGGGCCGGGCGACGCCGCGCGCGGCGATATCGAAGGCGGTGCCGTGGTCCGGAGAGGTGCGGATGAAAGGCAGCCCGAGGGTGACATTGACCCCTTCGTCGAAGGCGATCGTCTTGATCGGGATCAGCGCCTGGTCGTGATACATGGCGAGCGCGACGTCGTAGCCGGCCCGCGCCCTTGCATGGAACATGGTGTCGGCCGGATAGGGGCCGCTGGCGTCGATCCCGAGCGCCCGCAGCGCCGCGATGGCGGGCGCGACGATCTCCGCATCTTCCGTACCCAGCGCGCCGCTCTCGCCGGCATGCGGGTTGAGCCCGCTCAAGGCCAGGCGCGGGTTTTCGATGCCGAAGCGCTCACGCAGCCCCTTCGCCACGATGCGGCCGGTCTCGACGATGGCCTCCGTCGAAAGCTGGTGGGGCACCTCGCGCAGCGGAATATGGATGGTGACCGGCACGACCGCGAGTTCGTCGCTCCACAACATCATCACCGGACGCGGCGTCACGCCGCCATTCGCAGCGAGATGGGCGAGATATTCGGTGTGGCCGGGATAGGCGAAGCCCGCCGCATACAGCACCGATTTGGCGATCGGGTTGGTCACGACCGCAGCCGCATGCCCGTGCCGGGCGGCCCTGACCGCCTGCGCGATCGAGGCGATGGTGGCGGCCGCCCAGCGCGAGTCGGGGGCGCCTGTAGCAGCCTCAACGACATGGCCATGGCCGATCACCGGCAGGGCCGCCTGGAAAGCGCCGGCAACCTCAGGCCAATCGCAGGCGCACATGGGGACCGGCAGGCGGAAGCGCTCGGCGACGGCGGCCAGATGCGTGATGTCGCCGACATAGGCGAATGCGGGGAGAGCACGCTCGTTGCGCAGCAGCCAGGCGCGGAGCGCAAGCTCCGGACCAATTCCGGCAGGGTCGCCCTGTGTCAGCGCGAGGGGAAGTCCAGGCATCCCTGTCTCCGTGAGGACGCCCTGGCCAGGACGCGCCGTCAGCGCGTCGACGATGAGCTGACGCCGTCTCCGACGGCCTGTGCGTCCAGATTCTGCGAGTAGCTGATTTCGCCCAATGTGCGCAGCTCGAGCCGGAACATCACGGTGCGCGTGTCCTTCGTCGCACCGGACTGACGGTCGGCATAGCTTTGCGAATAGCTCACGTCGAAGATGGTGCACTCGTCGGTGTAGTTGAGGCCCACCGAGGTCGAAGCGGTCTGGAACAGCCCCGTATTCGGATAAATCGGAGCCGTCGACCCAGGGGCGGCGAGATAAGACGCATACTGGGTCCGGAAGCGCTCGCGATCATATTTGTACTTGTCGAGATCGAACAGCACGCCGCCGCGCAGGCGCCAGTTCTGCGCGACCTGAATCGAACCGCTGACCGAGAGTCCCTCGCGCCGGCGGCTGGTTCCAAGATCGGGCTGCGGCTCATAGCGGGCATAGCCCAGCGAGGTCGAGATGATGCTGTTGGAATAACTCGCGGACGCGTCCATCCGCTGCGTCTCGAACGTCGTCGAGTCGAACCGAGCCGCGCCGGCCAACGTCAACGTTCTGAACGGCGAAAGCTGGGCGCGGGCCACGAGATCCGACGCGTTCTTGTCGAGCCCCGAATTCAGGCCGGTGTTGACGAGGTCGCCCTGGGCAAAGGAATTGCGGCCTCCCAGGTGATAGGATTGGCCGAGCAGCATGTTGGCGAAGGCTTCCTTGCCGAAGCGGCCGGTGTAAAGCATGCCGACATTGGCGCGCGTGCCGCCCTCGACGCGGTCGTAGCCCGAGAACTTTCCGCTCCATTCGAACAGGTTGGAGGCGTCGAACACCAGGCTCTGCGAATCCTCGTTGGCGACGCGCAGGCTGTTGGTCTCGTTGGGTCGGGCGACGATCTGGGCGACCGGCTCGAGGATATGCGTGCCCCAGCCGGTTTTCGCCACGAAGGGATAGCGATACATCATGCCGATGGCTGGCATGGCGCGGCCGAACACCTCGTCCGACGTATCGGCTATGGTGCGCACGTTGCTGTTGAAATAGCCGGTCGTCGACGGGTTGACCGAGAACAGGTCGGCCCGCAGCGAAGCGTAGGGCGTCCAGACCTGCCCGATTGGATCGATGAAATTGCGCCGCCAAGACACTTCGGCCGTCGCGCGGGCGACATTGCCGCCAATCCCGCGCACAAGGCATTTGTCCTTGGTGTAGACCGCGCAGCCGTCGTAGAGCGAATAGCTCGGCGTCACCAGCAGGTAGGTCGACTGCGCCGGGATCTCCTGGAACGCCGCCGCATCGCGCGACAGGTTGGTCAGGTTGACGTTGAAGGACAGCTCGCCGCCGAGGAAGGACGGCTTGTGGACGCGCTTGTTGTAATCCAGAACCGGCAAGACCACCGGCTGCTGCTTCTGCCAATCGGACGAAGTCAAGGGCTGGAAATAATAGCCGCGCAGATCGAACCAGGCGCTCTCGCTCTGGCCGTTCAGATAGACGGTCGAAA
>JBKBRD010000122.1:0-9096 GCA_046292405.1 Allobosea sp.
TGGCCTGGCCCGGCCGAACTGGGCGCTGGTGGGGCGCTGGTTCGCGCATCTGCCGCGCGGGCGCTTCGTGCATGAGGACATCGCCCAGGCCGAACCGGTCGCGAATGAGCGGGCCATCGGCTGGATCGCGCATTATGCGGTCGGCATCCTCTTCGCCGCCGCGCTCCTGCTGATCTGGGGCCTCGGCTGGGCCCGCAATCCGAGCTTCCTGCCGGCGCTGATCGTCGGGCTGGTCACGGTCGGCTGCGGCTGGTTCATCCTGCAGCCGGGCATGGGCGCGGGGATCGCCGCCTCAAAGCGCAGCAATGCCGGCCAGGTCCGGGTGTTGAACATCGTCGGTCATGTCGTCTTCGCCATTGGGCTCTACGGAACCGCGTTGCTGACGCGGTGACGAGCGGGCTCAGTCGATGATGCGGGTCTCGTAGGCGTAAAGCTCGCGATAGCCCATGCTTTTGTACAGGCCGACGGCGACCGCGTTGCGCTGGTCGACCTGGAGATAGGCGCTGTGGCAGTCCTTGGCGCGCGCCCAGGACATCAGCCCGGCGACGATGCGCCGGCCCAGCCCCTGACCGCGATGCGCCGGGTCGACGACGATGGAGCCGATCTCCGCCATGCCGCGCTCGGCCACGCTCATGCCGTAGGCGACGGGCTCTCCCGCGATCATCAACGCGGCGAAGGCGGAGGGCATGCGCACCTTCTCGACGATGGCCGCGAGATGCGCGGCATTGGCCTTGGCCCCACTCTGGCGGGCGGCGACGCCGGCGATCCACTCCTCCGTCGCCAGCGGCGTGTATTCGATATCGGCGGCAACGACGGGTTCGACCGTATCGAGCGGCGCGATCATGCCGAAGGACGCATCCCTGACGCGGTAGCCGCGCGCCAGGATGGCCGCGCGGGTCGCCTCGCCGACCAGCGGCGTCAGCCTGATGCAGGGCGGCAGCCCGTCGCCGCGATAGAGCTCTTCGATCAGCGCGAGCGTCGCCGCGTCGAGCTCCGCGCCGATCGTCAGCGGCGAGGCCGCGTTGGCGCGCCCGGAATAACCATTGGCGAAGCGCACCACCCAGTCGCCGATCAGGAGGGTGGAGGGCGAAGGCCAGGCATTGACGATGCGGCGCTCGCATTCGAGCGCCAGCTTCAGATCCGGCTCGGACAGGCTCATGCGGCGCCTCCCGGCTTGCGCGGCGTCGGGCGCCAATCGGGCGGCGCCATCTCGAAACCCGAAAAGGCGAAGCCCGGCGCGACCGTGCAGCCGACCAGCGTCCAGGCGCCGAGCGATGTCGCGCTCTGCCACCAGCCGGCGGGCACGACGATCTGCGGACGCTGGGCGGCCCGAAGATCGGCGCCGAGATAATGGGCCGAGGCGTCGTGGCCATTGGGCGAGAGGCTGATCACCATGGGCGCGCCGGCGTAATGGTGCCAGATCTCCACCGCGTCGACGCGGTGCCATTCCGAGGTCTCGCCGGTGTCGAGCAGATAATAGATCGCGGTGGAGTGGCCGCGGCCTTCCGGCCCCTCCGCGTCGCGAAACGTCTCGCGGTAATGGCCGCCCTCGGGGTGGGGCTTGAGATCGAGCAGGCGGATCACCTCCGCAGCCGATAATCCGTCGAGATTCTGGGTCATGGCGGCGCTCAGAAGCGGTTCTTGGCTTCGCGCAGCGCGGCGAAGACGGCGCCTGGCTCGGTGCCGGGGAGCCCGACCGAGGCGGCGAGCGCCGGTTCGGCGGCGCGGAAGAACGGGTTGGTCGCCTGTTCCTCGGCGATCGTCGTCAGCGCCCAGAAGCGCCCTTGCGCCTTGGCGGCTTGCGCCTCGGCGAAACGGGCCTGGACCGCCGGGTTGGCCGGGTCCATCGCGAGGGCGAAGCGGGCGTTGGACAGGGTGTAGTCGTGGCCGGTGATCAGCCGCGTATCGCCGGGCAGGGCCATGAGGCGCGAGAGCGAGGTCCACATCGCGCCCAACTGGCCGGGCTGGACCCTGCCGCAGCCCATGACGAAGACGACGTCGCCGACCAGCGCCAGCTTGCCGCCGCGGCTGACGAAGCTGAGATGCCCGTCGGAATGGCCCGGCGTGTGCCAGATCTCAAAGCTGTGCCGGCCGAGCGCGACGCTGTCGCCTTCCGCGACGACGCGGTCCAGCGCCGCCGAGGCCTGCGCGTCGGCAGGCCCGCACACCTTCGCCCCGGTCGCCTGTTTCAGCGCAGCGACGCCTTGCGTGTGATCGTGATGGGCGTGGGTGACGAAGATGTCGGTGATCGCCCAGCCCTTGGCCTTGGCGGCCTGCAGGACGTCGGCAGCGTCGGGAACGTCGACGGCGGCGCAGGCGCCGCTTTCGGCATCGCGGATCAGCGCGCCGGCATTGTCGCTCAGCGTGCGGAAGAGGTGGATTTCGAGGGTCATGGCGACTCCTGCGGAGAGAGGCGGGTTTGCGGCGCGGACGCCAGCGTCAGGACTGCATGCGACAGGGGGGCGAATCGATCAAGCCTTGGCGCCGCGGCGGATCGCGCGCCGAGCCCTTGCTTTCGGACTGCGCGCGAGCCATCTGCGAAGCCATGCCATTGGACGTCGTCGACCTCCGCGCCTTCTACGCCAGCCCGCTCGGCCATGTCGCCCGGCGCTTCATCGGCCAGGCGATGCTGCGCTTCTGGCCCGATTGCAGCCGGCAGCGGCTGCTCGGGCTCGGTTTTTCCACGCCCTATCTCTCGGTGCTCGGCGTCGGGGCCGAGCGCATCCTCGCCTTCATGCCGGCGGCGCAGGGGGTGGTGAACTGGCCCTCCGAAGGCCTCTCCGCCTCCGCTCTGGTCGAGCCGACGCTGCTGCCGCTGCCGACGGCGTCGGTCGATCGCATCGTGCTCGCCCATGCGCTGGAGGAGACCGAAAGCCCCGGCGACATGCTGGAAGAGGCGTCGCGGGTGCTGTCGCCCGGCGGCAGGCTGATCGTGGTCGCGCCCAACCGCCGCGGCCTGTGGGCGCGGATGGACGGCACGCCCTTCGGCCATGGCCGCCCCTTCAGCCGCTCGCAGCTGGAAAGCCTGATGCGCGGCGCCGAATTCTCGCCCGAGAACTGGGCCGAGGTGCTGTATGTCCCGCCGCTGAAGCGGCGCCTGCTGATGCGGTCCGCCCCGGTCTGGGAGCAAGTCGGCGCCGGTTTGTCGTTGCCGTTCGCGGGCGTTCATGTGATCGACGCGACCAAGCAATTCTACCGGCGCGCGCCGTTGCGCGCGACCCGGCGCAGCTTCGCCTTTCGACCCGTCCTGTTGCCGCAGCCCGCGCCGTCCCAGCGCGTGGGCGCGCAACCGGAGGATGGGGAACCGGGTTGACAAGGGCGGGACGGCGCGGCCAAGGTCCGCCGCTTTTCGCATGCCCGGTCTTGACCATAGCTCACGCGCGGGCCTGCCGGCGCGGCACTTGAACTGGATGACCATGCGAAGCTACCTGGATTTCGAGAAGCCCGTCGCCGAACTCGAGGCGAAAGCCGATGAATTGCGCGTGCTCGACGCCAAGGGCGAAGGCTATTCGCTGACCGAAGAGATCGCGAAGCTGGAGGCCAAGGCCGGCACGGCGCTGAAGGACCTTTATGCGGCATTGACGCCCTGGCAGAAGACGCTGGTGGCGCGCCATCCGCAGCGCCCGCATTTCAAGGATTACTGTGCGGCGCTGATCACCGAATTCACGCCGCTGGCCGGCGACCGCGCCTTCGGCGAGGACGAGGCGATCGTCGGCGGCTTCGGGCGCTTTCGCGGCGAGCCGGTCTGCGTGCTCGGCCAGGAGAAGGGCGACAGCACGGAGACCAGGATCCGGCACAATTTCGGCATGCCCAAGCCCGAAGGCTATCGCAAGGCGGTGCGGGTGATGGAGCTGGCCGACCGTTTCGGCCTGCCGGTTCTGAGCTTCGTCGACACGGCCGGCGCCTATCCCGGCATCGAGGCGGAAGAGCGCGGCCAGGCCGAGGCCATCGCCCGCTCGACCGAATGCTGCCTGGGCCTGCGCACGCCCAGCGTCGCCCTGGTGATCGGCGAAGGCGGATCGGGCGGCGCCATCGCGATCGCCGCCGCCAGCCGGGTGATGATGCTCGAACACGCGATCTATTCGGTGATTTCGCCGGAGGGCGCCGCCTCGATCCTGTGGCGCGACACGGCCCGCGCGCAGGACGCGGCCACGGGCATGAAGATCACGGCGCAGGATCTGCTGCGCTTCGGCGTGATCGACCGGATCGTCAGCGAGCCGACGGGGGGCGCGCATCGCGATCCGCAGACGGCGATCGCGCGGGCGGGCGATGCGATCGCCGCCAGCCTCGCCGATTTCGCCGGTTTGAGCGCCGACGAGATCGTCGAGCGGAGGTCCGACAAATTCCTCGCCATCGGCCGCACGCTCTGACGGAGGGGCGGCCGCAGGCAACGCTTCCTTAACCATCTGGCCAGGGACCGGCCGGCTATGGTAAGGAAGGCTCAAGGCTAATGCTTCTATAAGGCTCGCAGCGGCTTATTTTGGCCGCGATGCGCTGACAGAGGTCGTGCTTCGGCGGCCAATCGATGGGATCGACGACGTGGCATTCAAGCAACTCGCGCTCGTGGCTTTTGTTTCTCTGGCCCTGACAGCCTGCAGCGAGGACGAGCGCTATCGCGGCTCGGCCCGCCACAACATCCCGATTCCCAACGCCACCTACGCGCTCATGTCCGGCAAGGGCATGACCAAGGACCAGCCGATCCTGATCCGCTCCTACAAGAAGGAGTCGGAACTCGAGATCTGGAAGCGCCGGGCCGACGGCCAGTATGCGCTGCTGAAGACCTTTCCGATGTGCCGCTGGTCGGGCCAGCTCGGCCCCAAGGTGCGCGAAGGCGACCGCATGGCGCCCGAGGGGTTCTACGCCATCACCCCGGCGCAGATGAACCCGAACTCGTCCTTCTACGTCTCGTTCAACATGGGCTATCCCAACGCCTATGACCGCTCGCATGGCCGCACCGGCGCGCATCTGATGGTGCACGGCGCCTGCTCCTCGGCCGGCTGCTATTCGATGACCGACGACCAGATGGGCGAGATCTATGCGCTCGTCCGCGAGGCGCAGAATGGCGGGCAGCGCGCCGTGCAGATGCAGGCGTTCCCCTTCCGCATGACGCCGGACAATCTCGCCAAGCACCGGCTCGACCCCAACATCGCCTTCTGGCGCAATCTGAAGGAAGGCGCCGACTATTTCGAGGTGACGCGCTCGGAGCCGCGCGTCGCGGTGGCGAGCGGCCGCTACGTCTTCAACGACGGCGTGGATGGGCAGGTCGCCCAGGCCCTGCAGCAGAAGCGGCAGCAGGACGAGGCGCAGGTGGCGGCGCTGGTGGCCAAGGGCACGCCGGCGATCAAGCTGATCTATGACGATGGCGACCAGCATCCTTCCTTCAAGCGCGCGCTCGTCGCCAACGGCTCCGACTCGCTGAACAAGACGGCGTCCTGGGCGTCGCGCGATGTCGGCATCAGCCGTCCCGACGCGTTGACGGTCGGGCCGCAGGTCGCGGTGCTCGACGGTTCCGGCAAGCCCAGGACGATGGTGCGCGCGGCGTCCGCAGACAATGACGCCGTGCTCGCCGCCGTGGCGACCGCGCCGGTCGCAGCGGCGCCTGCCGCCGCGCCGGAGCCCGCCAAGCCTGCCGTGGCGCGCGCATCGGCCGCTGCGTCCCAGGTCGCCAAATCCACGCCCGGCCGCCCTGGCCAGACCAAGCCGGCGCAGGCGGCCCCTGTGGTGGCGCAGGTCGAGCCTGCGCAGACGCCGGTTCTGCAGCGGGCGCTGAGCTATGTCCCGCTGATCGGCAGTGCGTTCGCGCCAGCGCCCGCACCGGCTCCAGCCGTGGCTGCGCCTGCGGCGCCGACCGACACAAAGGCCGCGACCACCAAGCGCCGCGGCGCGGGTGAGCGCGTCAGCCAGGCCGGGGCGCCCGCCACCGCCTATGCCAGCCAGCCCTGAGGCTGGCGCGAGGGGACTGCGTTGCAGTTCCGCCACGCTCGGGCAGAAATATCGAAGCCGCCTGTTTAGGCGGCTTTTTTCTTGCCGTTGGAGTCCGTTCTGCCTGTTCTCTGGGCGGGGCGCCTGAAAGCTGATCTTGCTCTGAAAACGACCTAAATCGCTTAATTGCTCGGGTTTGTCGTGCATTGCCACGCGAACATTCGGTCAATCGGAGCGCTCTCATGGTCAAGCTGTCAGGCCTTTTCAGTTCAGGACTTCTCTGCGGCAGCGCATTGCTCGCCGGCGCGGCGCAAGCCTCCGATCTGCCCAGCAAGACAGGCGCGCCGCTGCCGCCCGCGCCGCCGGCGATCACCTGGATCGATGCGGCGATCAGCATCAAGGGCGTGACCGATTACAATTTTCGCGGCATTTCGCAGTCGGACCGCAAGCCCGGCGCCCAGGGTTCGGTCGAGCTGCAGTTCTACGACAATCTGTTCTATGTCGGCGTCTTCGGCGCCAGCGTCGACCTGACCACCAGCCCCGCCGCCGAGATCGATTTCTTCGCCGGCATCCGGCCCAAATTCGGGCCGCTGACCTTCGATTTCGGCGTGATCCAATATTACTACCCCAGCGAGAAGCAGTATATCGACACCGCCGGCGTGTTCTGGACCCCGAAGAACACCGATTTCACCGAAGCGGTCGGCAAGGTCTCATGGGCGGTGAACGACGCCTTCACGCTCGGCGGCAACGTCTATTACGCCTGGGATTGGCTGGGCACCGGCGCCTCGGGCACCTATGCCTCGGTCACCGCCAAGTACAATCTGCCCTTCCTGGAAGGCCTCGCCGTCTCCGGCGAGCTCGGCCATTATTGGCTCGGGACCACCAATCTGGCGATCTGGTCGACGGTTCCGCCGACCAATCTGCCCGACTACACCTATTGGAACGCGGGCCTGTCCTACACCTGGAAGAACCTGACCGCCGATGTGCGCTACCACGACACCAGCCTGTCGAAGCGCGACTGCTTCGCGCTGACGGCCGATCCCGGCGGCATCCTCTCCGGCTCGGGCCGTTCGAAGTGGTGCGGCCCGGCTGTCGTGGCCTCGCTCTCCTTCGACATCACTGCGAGCAGCATCGGCATCTTCGCGCCGAAATAGCTGAGGCCGGGTCGGACGCTACGATCAAGGCCGCTCGCAGGAGCGGCCTTTTTCGTCGGGCGGCCCAGCCGAGGCCGGCTTCGGGAGAGCCGTGATCAGATCCAGCCCATCAGCTCGCGCTGCACCACTTCGGTGATGACGCGCATGCCTTCCTCGGAATCGTTGAGGCAGGGGAGATAGGCGAATTTTTCGCCGCCATGCTCCATGAAGATCTCGCGGTTCTCGACATCGAGCTCTTCGAGCGTCTCCAGGCAGTCCGCCGAGAAGCCGGGCGCGACGATGGCGAGCGACTTCTTGCCCGCCTTGGCGAGGGCCTCGACGGTCTGGTCGGTATAGGGCTGAAGCCACTCGGCCGGGCCGAAGCGGGACTGGAAGGTCAGCTTGAAGCGCTCGGGCGAGAGGCCGAGCTCCTCGCGCAGCAGCCGCCAGGTCTTGGCGCATTGGCAGTGATAGGGGTCGCCCTTCAGCAGATACTCCTTCGGCATGCCATGGAAGGAGCAGAGGATGACCTCCGGGTCGAAATCGAGCGTCGCCAGCTGCTTGCGCATGGAATCGGCGAGCGCCCGGATATAGACCGGATCGTCGTGATAGGGCGGGGCGACGCGCACCGCCGGCTGCCAGCGCATCTCCATCAGCGCCCGGAAGGCGTGGTCGCAGGCCGTGGCCGAAGTCGGGGCGGCATATTGCGGGTAGAGCGGCACCAGCAGGATGCGATCGCAACCCTCGTCGAGCAGCGCCTGGATGCGGCTCTTCACATCGGGAAACCCGTAGCGCATCGCCCAGTCGAAGACGACGCGCTCGCCGGTCAAAGGCTTCAGTCGCTCGGCCAGCTGCTCGGTCTGCGAGCGGGTGATCGTTTTCAGCGGGCCTTCATCGCGTTCGTTGTTCCAGATCGAGGCGTAATCGCGCCCCTTCTTGGCCGGGCGCGTGGTCAGGATGATCAGGTTGAGCAGCGGCCACCAGATCCAGCGCGAGGTCTCGATGACGCGCCGGTCCGACAGGAACTCCTTCAGATAGGCGCGCATCGGCCAGTAGCTGGTGCCCTCGGGCGTTCCGAGGTTCATCAGCAGCACGCCGATCCGCCCCGCCTTCACCGGCGGATGGTCCGCCGGCAAGCGGACGGCACGCATGTCGGACGCCGGTTTGGTCTCAACTGTCATGGTGGCGGACTTTCCTTTGCCCTCGATTTAGAGAAGTTGAGGCGTTCGTCCAGTGTTTCCCGCGCTATGGCGGGGGGGTGCGACATTTCCGTATCGCCAGCCTGCCTTCGCGACCCGTGGTCGTGCTGGTCATGGGGGCGTCGGCTTTGCTAGGTTGCGCGCGTTCCAGGCTCCCGAGGGTGTTGCGCCATGACCGAATTGACCCGCCGCAAGGCCCTTGGCGTGCTTGCCGCGCCGGCCGCGCTCGCCGCTTCCGCGCCGATGGCGCGGGCCCAGGCGCCGGCGCCGGCGTTCACATTGCTGCTGGTCAACGACATCTACAAGATGAGCGACGACAAGGGCCGCGGCGGCTTCGCCCGCGCCGCCGGCATCGCCAAGGCCGAGCGCGCCCGCGGCGTGCCTGTGCTGTTTTGCCATGCGGGCGACTGTTTCTCGCCCTCGCTGATGTCGGGTTTCGACCAGGGCGCGCATATCGTCGCCATGCAGAACAAGATGGGGCTCGACGTTTTCGTGCCGGGCAATCACGAGTTCGACTTCGGCAAGGAGAATTATCTCAAGCTGGTGGCGGCGCAGAGCTACCCGACCTTCGCCGCCAATCTGCGCGACGCCAGCGGCCAGAGGCTGCCGGGGCACCGGGATTCGCAGCTGTTCGAGCTTGGCGGGGTCAAGGTCGGCGTCATCGGGACGGCTTTCGATCCGACGCCGCAGGTCTCCAGCCCTGGCGATCTGCGTTTCTCCTCGACAATGGAGGCGCTGCGGCGCGAGACGGCGGCGCTGAAGGCGCTGGGGGTCGATATCCTCGTGGCGGTGGTGCATGCCGACCGCGCCACCGACAACCAGATCGTCCGCTCGCGGCTGGT
>JBKBRD010000123.1:0-9052 GCA_046292405.1 Allobosea sp.
GGACAGGGCGCCGTCGTTGGCAATTCGCTCAAGAACGCCGCCGAAATGGCGCTGGCCGAGTTCCCCGGCGCCGATCTGACCCTGCTGGTCAAGGATGATCGCGGCACGCCCGAAGGCGCGCAGGCCGCGGCGCAGGCAGCGATCCAGGAAGGGGCCGAGCTGATCATCGGCCCGCTCTTCGCCCCGTCCGTCCAGGCGGCGGGCCAGGTCGCCCGCGCCGCAAATCGGCCGGTCATGGCCTTCTCCAGCGACAGCAACGTCGCCGCGCGCGGCGTCTATCTCCTGTCCTTCCCGCCCGAGAACGACGTCAACCGCGTCATCGCCTACGCCTCGGCGCAGGGGCGCAAATCCTTTGCCGCGATGATTCCCGACACCGCCTATGGCAAGGTCGTCGAGGCCGCCTTCCAGCAGGCCGTCGCCAATCGTGGCGGCCGCGTCGTCGTGATCGAGCGCTTCAGCGCCGACCAGGCCAGCATGCGGGCCGCAGCGGGCCGTCTGACGCCGGCCCTTCAGCAGGCCGACGCGCTGTTCGTGCCGGCTGCCGCCGACACGATGCCGGCGCTCGGCCTCGCTTTGCAGCAGGCCGGCTACGATCCCGCCAAGGTCAAGCCGCTCGGGACCGGCGTCTGGAACGACGCCAATATCGCGCGCGTTCCGGCCATCCAGGGCGGCTGGTTCGCCTCGCCCGACACGGCCGGCTTCAACGCTTTCGCCGGGCGCTACCAGCAGCGCTTCAACAGCGCCCCGACCCGCACGGCGACGCTCGCCTATGACGCGGTTTCGCTTGCGGCGGCGCTGGCGCGCACCCAGGGCTCGCAGCGGTTTTCGGAATCGGTGCTGACCAACGCCTCGGGCTTCGCCGGGGCCGACGGCGTCTTCCGCTTCCGGCCCGACGGCCAGAACGAGCGCGGCCTCGCCGTGCTCGAGCTGCGCAACGGCCAGATCGTCACGGTCAACGCCGCTCCGCGCGATCTGGGTCCGCGCACGCAGTAGGGCGTAACCCGGCGCGCCCGGGGCTGTGGTCAGAGTCGGCCCCTGTGATGGAGCCGTTGTCGTCAGGCCGCGTCAGGCGCAGGCACGTAGGGTTTGATGTCGATGCTCCCGGCGCGCTTGCGGGCCTCTGCGATGTCGTGACTGTTTTGCATGCGCATCAGCGTGTCCATGGACAGGCCGAAGGCCTTTTCGAACCGCAACGCCATTTCCGCAGACAATGCGGCGCGCCCGTTCAGCAGAGCTGACAGGGCAGGGCGTGTGACGCCCAACACGGTTGCGGCGTCAGTGACCGACAATCGGGCAGGCTCGATGACTTCGGTCTTGAGGAAGCTGCCGATAGGGGGCGGGTTCTTCAGCCGGTAGCCGTCGGGCGGGGCGTTCTCGGTATCCATCAATGATAATCCTCATAATCGAGATCGACGATCGCGATGGCGTTCTGATCGATCCGGAAGGCAAGCCGCCAGTTGCGGGTGACATGGAGGCTCCACATCCCCTTGCGGTCTCCGGTCAGCCTGTGCGCCCGCCACAGCCCGGCATCTTCCAGCTCCTGTTCACGAAGCATGTCCTGCAGAAAGAGCACCATCTTTCCGAGTTTGTCGGCGATGGCCGGTGGGAAAGCGGCGCCGTCGCCCTGCTCCACCAGACGACGCAATCCCCGATGGCGGATCGACCGAATCTGCATAGATTGACGTTACGTCAAATACGTGTAAAGTGTAAAGCGACAGTTTACGAAACTCAAGCCGCGAGATCGGCGACCACGGCGTCCAGCACCAGCGCGCCGTCTGGCGTGCAGGCGAGCAGCCCGCCCGGCTTTCGGGCGAGCAGCCCGTCGGCGATCAGGCTCTCGACGCGGGCGGGCTTCAGCCGCCGCCCTGACAGCGCCGTGAAGGTGGCGGGCGAAATCCCTTCGACCAGCCGCAGCCCCATCAGCAGATATTCGTCACCCTGCGCCTCGGGATTCAGCGCCTCGTTCTCGACCAGCGCGTGACCCTCGCGCTCGACCCGTTGCAGCCAGGCTTCCGGGCTCTTCTCGGTCGAATGCGCCATGCGGCCCTCGGACGTCACCAGCCTGCCATGCGCGCCCGGGCCGATGCCGGCATATTCGCCGTAGCGCCAGTACACGAGGTTGTGGCGGCATTCCGCGCCGGGGCGGGCATGGTTGGAAATCTCGTAGACCGGCAGCCCGTGCTTGGCGGTGATCTCCTGCGTGATCTCGTAGAGCGCAGCGCCCGCCTCATGGTCGGGAATCGCGAGCTTGCCGGCCTTGAACAGCCGCTCGAACATGGTGTCGGGCTCGATGGTAAGCTGGTAGAGCGAGAGATGCTCGGCCGCGTGGCTGATCGCGAGTTCGAGCTCGGCCCGCCACAGCGCCGGCGTCTGGCCGACCGCGCGGGCATAGATCAGATCGAAGCTATAGCGCTCGAAATAGCGCCGCGCGATCGCCACAGCATCGAGCGCTTCCTGCGTCGAATGCATCCGGCCGAGCGCCTTCAGATCGGCGTCGTTCAGCGCCTGCACGCCCAGCGAGACGCGGTTGACCCCCGCCGCGCGAAAATCCCGGAACCGCCCGGCCTCGACGCTGGTCGGGTTGGCCTCGAGCGAGACCTCGCAATCGGGCGCGACCGACCAGGCTTCACCGATGGCGTCGAGAATCGCCCCGACCGTGCGGCCCTCCATCAGCGAGGGCGTGCCGCCGCCGAAGAAGATCGAGGACACCGTGCGGCCGGGCGTCAGCGCGGCGCGCTGGGCGATCTCGCGGCGGAAAGCGGCGATGAAGCGCGCCTGGTCGGGCGGCTGCAGCCGGACATGGCTGTTGAAGTCGCAATAGGGGCATTTCGCCAGGCAGAAGGGCCAATGCACATAGACCGCGAAGCCCGCATCCGCGGTCGGATGCGTGGCAGGAATCGGCCGCTCCGCCAGGGCGGCCGGCGCGTTCATGAGGGGGCTCGCAGGCAGGCGGCCGCCAGCGCATGGAAGGCGCGGGCGCGATGCGACAGGCCGGGCGAGCCGTCGGCCGGGATGCCGTGCTTCTCGGCGCCGGTCATTTCGCCGAAGGTCTTGTCATGCCCGTCGGGCCGGAAGATCGGATCGTAGCCGAAGCCGCCTTCGCCCCTGGGCGCCGCGACGATCTGGCCGAAGACCCGGCCCTCGAACAGCTCCTGATGCCCATCCGGCCAGGCGATCACCAGCGCCGAGACGAAATGCGCCCGCCGCTTCTCTGGCGTGGTGGCGCCGCGCTTTTCGAGCTCCATCTGCACCCGCGCCAGAGCCGGCGCGAAATCCTTGCCCGGACCGGCCCAATTCGCGGAGAACAGGCCGGGCGCGCCATCGAGCGCGTCGATGCAGATGCCGGAATCATCCGACAGCGCCGGCAGGCCGGAGGCGCTCGTCGCCGCCACCGCCTTGATCGCGGCGTTCTCGGCGAACATGTGCCCATCCTCGACCGGCTCGGGCAGGCCGAGCTCTCCGGCCGAGACCAGCGCGACGCCATAGGGCGCCAGAAGCTCGCGCATTTCGCGCAGCTTGCCCTGGTTGTGGGTGGCGATCACGACCTTGCCGGTCAGCAGGCGGTGGCTTGTCACGCAGAGTGCCTTTCCCGGCGCGCGCCACGGCGCAGCGCCACTCAATGTTGCTATCCTCAGGCCACGGCCGCCTTCTGCAGCGCCACGAGATCGGCGACGCCGCCCTTGGCCAGCCGCAGCAGCGCCATCAGCTCGTCCTCGGAAAAGGGCGCGCCCTCGGCGGTGCCCTGCACCTCGACCAGCCCGCCCGCGCCCGTCATCACGAAATTGGCGTCGGTCTGCGCGCCGGAATCCTCGATATAGTCGAGGTCGAGCACAGGGTTGCCGGCGACGATGCCGCAGGAGATCGCCGCGACATGGTCCTTCAGCGGGTTGGCGCCCTTGAGCATCGAGCGGCCTTCCATCCATTTCAGCGCATCGTGCAGAGCGACCCATGCCCCGGTGATCGAGGCGGTGCGAGTGCCGCCATCGGCCTGGATGACGTCGCAATCGACGACGATCTGGCGCTCGCCGATCGCGGTCAGATCGACCACGGCGCGTAAGGAGCGCCCGACCAGCCGCTGGATCTCCTGCGTGCGGCCCGACGGTTTGCCGGAGGTGACCTCGCGGCGGGTGCGCTCATGCGTCGCGCGCGGCAGCATCGAATATTCGGCCGTGACCCAGCCCTTGCCGGTGCCGCGCAGCCAGGGCGGCCCTTTTTCCTCGACGGTGGCGGCGCAGAGCACGCGCGTCTCGCCGAACGTCACCATGCAGGAGCCTTCGGCATAGCGCACCACGCCGCGTTCGAGCGTGACCTTGCGCATTTCGTCAGCTGCGCGTTTCGAGGGTCGCATGATCATGTCCTGATTGTTCGAAGCAGCCGGGCTTGTAGGCTTTCGCGCCGTGAGCGGCAAGGCGCGGCGATGGCTTCGACAGAGTCGAAGCCCGAATTGGAACCCGCATTGCGCAACGCGCGCGAGACTCTAGAACGGGCAGGCCACAAGGACCCCGCCATGCGCCTCTGGATCAAGAATCCGCTCGGCATCGTCGCCGAAAACGCCGCCGCCGGGCTCGTCGTCGAGCACGGCGTCATCGCGGAATGCCTGGGCGCAGGCGCGAGCCCCGCCGCTCCGGTGGACGAGGTCTTCGACGCCTCGGCCTATGTCGTGCTGCCGGGGCTGATCAACACGCATCATCATTTCTACCAGACGCTGACGCGCGCCCACCCCGCGGCGATCGACCGCGAGCTGTTTCCCTGGCTCACCGCGCTCTATCCGCTTTGGGCGAGGCTGACGCCCGAGGACCTCAGGCTGGCCGTGCGCGTCGCGCTGACCGAACTGCTGCTCTCGGGCTGCACGCTGGCCGCCGATCATCATTATCTCTATCCGCCCGGCCTCGAAAACGCGGTCGATATCGCGGTGGAGGAGGCGCGGGCGCTCGGCATCCGCGCCACCATCTCGCGCGGCTCGATGAACCTGTCGCAGAAGGATGGCGGCCTCCCGCCCGACAGCGTCGTGCAGGATGAGGAGACCATCCTTTGCGACAGCGAGCGGGTGCTGCAGCTGTTCCACGATCCCGCGCCCGGCGCCATGGTGCAGATCGCGCTCGCCCCCTGCTCGCCCTTTTCGGTGACGCCGTCGCTGATGAGGACGAGCGCCGAACTCGCCGCCCGCTTCGACGCGCCGCTGCATACGCATCTGGCCGAGACGCGCGACGAGGACGCCTATTGCCTCAGCGTCTATGGCAAGCGCCCGCTCGATTTGCTGGAGGATACCGGCTGGATGCGGCCGAAGACCTGGCTGGCCCACGGCGTTCATTTCACCTGCGAGGAATGCGAGCGGCTGGGCCGGGCCGGCGTCGGAATCTGCCATTGCCCGACCTCGAACGGCGTCCTCGCCTCAGGCTTCTGTCGCACGCGCGAGCTGGAGGCGGCCGGCGCGCCGCTCGGGCTCGGCGTCGATGGCTCGGCCTCGAATGACGGCTCCAACCTGATGGAGGAGCTGCGCCACGCCCTGTTGGTCAACCGGCTGCGCTATGAGAGCGCCAGCGCCGTCACCGCCCGCGACGTCATCCGCTGGGCGACGGAAGGCTCGGCGCGCTGCCTGGGGCGCAGCGATGTCGGGGCGATCGCGCCGGGCCTGCAGGCCGATCTCGCCCTGTTCCGGCTCGACGAGCTGCGCTTCTCCGGCGCGCATGATCCGGTGGCGGCGCTCGTGCTCTGCGGCGCCAACCGCGCCGACCGGGTGATGGTGGCCGGGCGCTGGCTCGTCATCGACGGGGCGGTTCCCGGGCTCGACATCGGCGCGCTCAGGCGCGCCCATGGCGAGGCCGCCAGGCGCTATGTGTGAGGCGCGCTTCGCCAGCTAGGCGGACTGCGGCAGTGGCCTCGCCGTCAGTTCGATCCCCAGCGCCTTCATCACTGCGATCGTCGTTCGCAGGGTCGGGTTTCCGGTCTCGCTGAACGAGCGATAGAGCTGTTCGCGCGACAGGCCGGTATCCTTCGCGATCTGTGTCATGCCCTTGGCGCGCGCCACGACCCCGAGGGCATGCGCGATATAGCCCGCATCATCCGAAGCAAAGGCCTCGGCCATGAAGGCCGCAATCCCATCATCGGACGTCAGGCCTTCTGCAGGATCGAAAAGAGTCAGTTTTTCAGCCATCTTGATCTCTCCAGTCTTTCGCCAAGCGCTTTGCGGCCTTGATGTCCTGCGATTGCGTTGTCTTGTCGCCCCCGCAGAGGAGAATAATGATCGCGCTGCCTCGCTTGCAAAAATAAACGCGATAGCCCGGTCCGTGATGGACACGCAGTTCGCTGATGCCTTCGCCCACCGGCTCTACGTCGCCCGCATGCCCATATGCGAGTCGATCGAGCCGCGCGAAGATGATGCCCCGGGCCCGGTCATCTCTCAGCCGCTGCCACCATTGCGGAACGTCGCTGTCTGCTGCAGCTCGATCATCGTTGGATTCGTAGTTTAAAAACTACGATTAGTCAATGCTGATCAGTGATGAAGCCGCAAGGTCTGAGCCGCAAAACTCGCTGGTTTTGAGCATCCTTCGAGACGCGGCTTCTCACAGCCCTCGGGATGCGAACTTCGATCGAAACCTACCCCTCGAAATCCCGCAGCGCCGGCAGTTTCGCATGGAGCCTGCGCAGGAACAGCGTGAACTGGGCGCGCTCCTCCGCCGAGAAATCCGCCAGCAGCAGCGCTTCGCGCTCGGTCGCCAGGGCGATCAGCCGGTCGTGCAGGCCATAGCCGCCCTCTGTCAGCTCCAGCAATTGGCGGCGCGCGTCGCGCGGATCGGGGCGCTCGCGGACATGCCCGGCCTTGACCAGCGCCGCGACGCTGCGGCTCACCGCGCCCTTGTCGAGCTCGATCACCTCGCAAATGCGCTGCGCCGCGATGCCCGGCTCGATCGCCAGCTGCGAGATCACCCGCCATTCGGTGACGCCGACCCCGAAGCGCGCGAGATAGAGCCGCGAGGAGCTGCGCGACCAGGTGTTGGAGATTGCCGTCAGGAAATACGGAACATAGCCGCCGAGGTCGAGCACATCCCGTTCGGGGCCGGCATCCGGCCGGTGGCGCTGGGTCGAAGGCATGACGGTCCTGTCCTGGCTGCCGACATCTCGCACGCGCCATCGCGCTGGGGCAAGCCAGCCGCGCCCGCGCCCGCGCATGGCGCCCGCACGCCGGCGTCACTGGCGCGAGCCGCGCCAGTGCGTAAACTGTCCTGACTGACAGCGCGCCAAGGATAATCGCCATGCCGAGCCCCGCCTTCGACACCGTCATCAGGGGCGGCACGCTCGCCACCGCAACCGAGGTGTTCAAGGCCGATCTCGGCATTGCAGAGGGTCGCATCGCCGCGATCGGCGTCGGCCTGGGCGCCGGCGGAAACGAGATCGACGCGACGGGCAAGCTCGTCCTGCCCGGCGGCGTCGACAGCCATTGCCATATCGAACAGCTCTCGGGCGGCGGGCTGATGAATGCCGACAGCTTCGAAAGCGCGACGCGCTCGGCCGCCTTTGGCGGGACCACCAGCGTCATCTCCTTCGCCGCCCAGCACCGCGGCGCCAGCCTCGCCACCACGGTCGCCGACTATGCCGAGCTCGCCAAGAAGGGCGCGATCGTCGACTACGCCTTCCACCTGATGGTCGCCAATCCCGACGAGCAGACGATCGCCACCGATCTGCCGGCGCTGATCGCGGCGGGCCACCGCTCCGTCAAGGTGTTCATGACCTATGACGCGGTGCAGGTGGACGACCAGGCCCTGCTCGACGTGATGCTGGCGGCCCGCGCCGCCGGCGCGCTGGTCTGCGTCCATGCCGAAAACCACGGCTTGCTGAAATGGATGGGGGAGCGGCTGGTCAAGCGCGGCTACACCGCCCCGAAATACCACGCCGTCAGCCATCCCCGCGCCGCCGAGGTCGAGGCCTTTCACCGCCTGATCGCCTTCGCCGAGCTGCTCGACACGCCGATCTGCATCTTCCACGTTTCGACGGCCGAAGGCGCAGCCGCGATCCGCGAGGCGCGCGGGCGCGGCGTCAAGATCTATGCCGAGACCTGCCCGCATTACCTGCTGATGACGGCGCAGGACCTCGATCGCCCTGGCGTCGAGGGCGCGAAATGGATCTGCTCGCCGCCGCAGCGCGAAACGGCCGACCAGGAGGCGCTCTGGCGCGCTCTGGCGCTCGGCGATCTCCAGATCCTGTCTTCGGATCACGCGCCCTATCGCTTCGACGCCAGCGGCAAGCTCAGCGCCGGCGCGAACCCGACCTTCAAGCAGATCGCCAACGGCATGCCCGGCCTCGAGATGCGCCTGCCGATGTTGTTCGACGCCATGGTCTCGCAGGGCCGGCTCGGGTTGAAGAAATTCGTCGAGCTGACCGCGACCGCCCCGGCCCAGATCTACGATCTGCCCGGCAAGGGCTCGCTGACCGTCGGCTTCGACGCCGATATCGTGCTCTGGGATGCGCAGCGGCAGGTCACGCTCGGCGACGATCTGCACTGCCAGACCGGCTACAACCCCTTCATCGGCCGCACCATCCAGGGCTGGCCGGAGACGGTGCTGCGCCGGGGCGAGGTCGTGATCGCCGATGGCGCGCTCAGGGCGCGGCCGGGATCCGGCCGGCTGCTGCTGCGCGAGGCGGGCGACGCGACGCGGCCCACCGGCCGGCTTTCGCCCGAATTCGACGAGGCGCGGAACTTCGGCGCGAAACTCTATTGAGCCCCGGCGTTCAATCCCACCAGGAGTCGTTCTTGCAGCGGTAGCCGATCATGCAGGCGTCGGTGTCGCGGCTCGGCACGAAGGCCGGCTCGGTGAACTCGCCATGGGCGCAGAAACTGCGATCCCTGACGAAGCGGTCATAGGTCGGCCCGCCCGTGCCGAGCACGATCGCCCCATTCGCGAACACGCTCTGGCGGTTGGCCGCACAGCTGCGATTGACGGTGGAGAGGCGCGCCTGAGCGTAGGCGGCGTCCGCGGTCGCCATGAGCGCGAGGCTCATAACCAGCCATTTCATCGTGGCCTCCTTGTCATCCGGGCAGCCGCGCTGCTTCGGT
>JBKBRD010000124.1:0-4497 GCA_046292405.1 Allobosea sp.
ACCTGGTGCGCTATCCTGGGGGCTATAGCTGCCACTTCGTGCGCCCGACCTGGCGGTTGGACCGCTCAGACGAACGCCCAGCTGTAATACTTGACAGAAAGAGTTGATGATGACCGAAACCGTGACTAATCAGGCCGCCTGGCAGAAAGCGCCGGGGCAGCCACTGAGGATCGGTGTCACCGCTCTGCCGCATCTGGCGGCGAACGAGATATTGATCCGCAACGCGGCCATCGCGATCAACCCACTCGACTGGATTCTGCAGGACGTCGCGCTTTTGCCATGGCTCGACTATCCCGCGATTCTCGGCAGCGACGTCTCCGGTGAGGTCGCGGCGGTCGGTGGCGCGGTCGAGCGGTTCAAGGTCGGCGATCGAGTCATCGGACAGGCGGTCGGGACAACCGTAAATCAACCTGCGCAGGGTGCGTTCCAGCACCACACGATCGTGCTGGACCACATGGCGGCGCCGATCCCCAACAACATTGCCTTCGCTGATGCGGCAGTCCTCCCGCTTGGCCTTGGCACCGCCGCAAGCGGGCTCTACGGACGGACACAGTTGGCTCTCGCGCCACCGTTACACTCGCCGACCGCGCGTCCAGAGGTCGTTCTGGTCTGGGGTGGATCGTCGAGCGTTGGCTGCAACGCCATCCAGCTCGCGGTGGCGTCGGGCTACAGGTGCGTCGCCACCGCTTCGGCGCGCAACGTCGGCCTGTTGAAGGAGCTGGGTGCAAGCGAGGTTCTTGACCACTCGAGTCCAGCCATCGTGGAAGACGTGATTGAGGCAATGCGCGGGCGCAGTCTCGCTGGAACGCTTCACGCGACCGGTCACATGAAAGACTGTTTTGCCGTAGTTGCGAGATGCGAGGGCTCGCGCCGGGTGGCAGCGACGCTGGCCCCGCCCGACGAGCGTTCATTTGGAGTCGAGGCGACGCACATCTCCGGGACGAGCCTCAAGGATGACGAGGTTGGTCCAATGATCTACCGCGAATTCCTGCCGCAGGCTCTCGCGGCGCGCACGTTCGTCCCCGCCCCTCCGGCGAAGATCGTGGGCCAGGGCCTTGAAATGCTCCAGGCTGCCTTGGAAGCCCTGAAGGCGGGTGTATCCGCAGCGAAAATCGTCGTTACCCTGCCTTGAGTGACCAGCCAGGCGGTTTTTCGCGTTCGCAGTCTGAGGTGGCCCGCACTTTGCCGATTGGGAAGCTCTACCGGGAAAACGCGTTTGGGACGCGCGCTGCGCTCCTGCCGGAGCATGCGTTCCCGAAACCTGTTCCCGACTGCTTTTCCCCGAAACTACCTATCGGACATAGAGAAATGGGAATGCAGCGAGTGGTTTGAACGGCCGCTTCCGAAACCGCGTTCCGATCAATTGAGCGGCTAAAAGTGGGGCGATCACCGACATATTAGAATGAGACCGCCATGCCCGATCGGCCGGCTTGACGCGTAGCCAAAAGAATGCGGCTGATGGTAGGCTCGCTGACATTATGAAGCCCCGCCATCTGAGCAGCGTTGAGCTGCCGCAATTGCGAGTCTCCTACGCGTCGTCGTTCTTCTCGCGGTCCACACCTCGCTCATGCAATTCGGCATCGACGGGGCAGTTCGTGCAGCCCTCGTAGCAGCACAAGCGGCAGATGCGGTATGACTGCTCGAGGTTTTCCAAGCGATTTCGGAGAACGCGTTCAGCGATGTCCGATAAGGTTTTCAGTTCGTCTGGATTAAGGATCGATAGCCCTTCGGCAATCACTTGATCGCGCGAGGCCAGGACCTCGTCGCTCGCGACCTTGCCAGTTGGAGTAAGATAGAGGGATCGCGCGCGCCCGTCTGTCGAATGCTCCCTACGCTCGATCAATCCCTCGCTTACCAATCTATCCACCAGGCGAACAGTTCCAGCATGTGAAAGGCCCACCCCGATCGCAAGCATACGGATCGAGAGCCCGGGCTTGTGCGCGAGCAACGCCAGCGCTGAGGCGGCGGGTCCAGCTTCCGGCGCCCGCGATGAACTAGCGCGAACGATGTCGTCGCTGATCATGAGTGCGAACGCCCCGAAAATGTTTCGATCTCGAGGTCCATCCATTGCCACATCTATATGTGCGCGGAGCATAGACAGCAAGCCATACCGTGGTCCTCTTCCTCCGCGCGGCTTGTGGAAAATGTCCTGTTTTAGAAGGGTTTCGGAGGATTTCGACTGATCGAGCGCGCCGAAAAAAACGGGTCCGGCTCGTTAAGGCCGCGGAACCGTTGATACCTGGCGGCTATAGGGCAAGCCTTTTCGCTCGGAATCGCCGTAGGTCGCGCCCGAGAATCACTCCGCGTCAGCGCTGTCATCCAGGCCGCGCAGGTGCAGATCAGCGAGACCTAGCTTGCCCCCGGCGTCGCACTTCCATCGTGTCACCGCGCGCGATCACGATTGTATCAATCCCATTGAGGAACAGTCCGTGCTCCACGACGTCGGGGATTGCGGCGAAACGGGCGAAGACCGCGTCGCCATGCAGCTGAGCGCCTCCGGGCTCGATATCGCGACGGAGCATCCATGCCCCGCGGAGGTTCTGCAGGATTTGCACGCCCGCCGTCACGAGAGGACCACAGTCACGAGAGCACAAGCGCCCCTCTGTGGCGGACCGAAGCACGCAGCAGCACGAGGGACGCCGCTAGCAGAACTGCGTCCTTCAGTAGAAACTGCCCTGGTGCAGCCGAAATCGCAGGAAAGCCGCCGGCAGTCTGCTCCGCGACACCTGGAGTGGTGATGAAAAAGGTCAGCGTGATCAGATAGGTCGCTGCTGACATTAGTGCGCCTAGCGCAGAGAAGAGTGGACGAAATGCACCAAGGATCAGAACGAGACCGGTCGATAACTCGATAACGCCGATGAAATAGCTTTGCCCCTGCGTCCCGAACATGCCGAGCCAATTCATGATCGGGCTGTGTTCGATAAACGGGGCGATACCATAGGCCTCGTACGCTGTGAACTTCATCGCGCCGAACCACAGAAATACGATCACGAGAGCCCATCTAAGCAGGCCAAGATCCCTCCGACCGTGCTCGGGGACAAGAAATTCATAACGGTCGAAAATGCTCATCTAAAATTCCTCAACAGTGGTCCCGTGGGAACGTCACGAACGTCGTCTACGTGCTTCGGGCAGGCGTTGCAGTATATGCGCGACGCATATACTAATAAGCGAGATATGTCGAGCGGCTGGCTCGCGCTTCGCTGCCTCACGAAGCCATCCTCATCGGCGATGCCTTTACCCAGCAAACGCGCGACCTTTGCGGGATTTTGACTTGATGGGGCTGGCGCTCCGGGTGGGCCTATAGCCCGTTGGCAAACGTCCAGCCTGTACGGATGGACGCGGCCCTGGACGAGATAACCATGCCCACCGAAATCGTAGCAGCGATCGGCGAAGGCGCGCTCGCTTATCGAGAGAGCGGCATTCTCTCACTGGCAGATGGCAGAGTATTCTCCGCGTGCCGGCAGTATCGCTATCGCTTGAGCGAGGACAGTGTTGTCGTCGAGTTCGCAGACGGACCTCATATCGGGACGCAGTTCCTCAGCTTGAGTTTCTCGCGGACGGATACCGGGTTGGAAGCGAGTGGCGTCTATGCCTGCGGAGACGACACCTACCATGCAACCTACAGGATTCTGGGGCCGGCGGCCTTTGAAGTGGTCATCATGGTCCAAGGGCCTGCAAAGGCATACGAGCTAGTCAGCCGATATTCCCGGTCGGGATAAATGCTCATGTCAGGAGGGCAAGTCCTCTGTTGCCCTTATCATGGCCGTGAAAGGCAGCGCCGGAATAACTTACCACGCCCTGCAAATCCGAAGACGATTGTCGTCGTCATCAGAAGGTAGGCGACTATCCCACCAGGTGAAAGAGTCGGAACCGCTGCGAGGATCAACCCATCATTCCCGCCGGGTATGAGCGCGATGCCGATACCCATCAATGTGCCGCCGACGACAGATCGCAGAATGCCATTGGCTGTCGGCAGTTGGAGACGCAGATTGCCTTGGCGAAAGGAGGCGGTTAGGGCGCCTGCGATCGAAGAGATCACCGCAGTGAGCGCGACCTCGCCGGCCGGGGACATTCTGAGAGGAAGGGCGCGTTGAATCACGTCTGCGAAGGTCCAGGCCGGCGAGAGTGCATATAGAAGTCCGCCAGTGATACCGAGTCCAATCATCGAAGCGCCGAACGACCAACCCGGCTTTGTTCGCAGAACGCTCTTCGTGGAAACGAAAACGAGTGCCAGCACGAGCACAACTAGGAAGGCTAGGAGAGTAACGAGGCCTGTTGCGCTCGGTTTGGAGATTAAGCTTGGCCATGTTGAATCGTAGCCGAACCTGCCATGGTCGGCAGCCAAGATACCAATCGTTAATCCCAAGGGTAGAGCTAGAAGTCGCATCTCCCCATCCCCAAGCCGCGCCAGCGATCCGAGCAGGCATGTGTCATTAATGAGTGCGCCGAGGCCGAAGGCGATGGCGCCGATGAGCAGGAGGAAATTGATGCTGGTCG
>JBKBRD010000124.1:4507-9005 GCA_046292405.1 Allobosea sp.
CGAGTGTTGCGCCCAGTGTTCCCGTCCAGACTATCGGGACCGCAACCAGGCCTGCCGCTGCCGACGCTGCGAGAAATCCGACGAACATTTTCGGCGGCTGTCTTCTGTGTAACTCATGAGCGGCCACCACTAAACAGGTTCCGCCTTGGTTCGCCGCATATCCGAACCCGAAGGCAAGTACGCATAGAAGAAGTTCGAGCGCAAACGATCCCATTATTTCAAGCCTGCCTGATCATATCGTCAGCCTTCTGATGCGACGTTCCAGCGTGGCGAGCGCCCCGGCTTAGCTTTACCACGGGAAGGCGCGATCCTGCTGTAGCCGCACAGATGGCAAAGGCTGACCGAGCCATCTTTGTCGAAGCCGTTTGCCACAAGGAGCCGCTCCGACAGCATGCCTAGAATGTCGAGGTCATTGGGCGACAGGGGCGAAATACATTCGGAGATCACCTGCTCCCGTGCCTTGAGCAAGGCGTCCGTTATCTTCTTCCCCGAATTGGTGAGGTGAATGAAGCGCGCCCGCCTGTCGGTGATTTGTCTTCGTCGTTCCACCAACTGTTCGCGCTCGAGCCTATCGATCAATCGCACCGTCCCGGCATGAGAAAGCCCGATCGAGGTAGCCAAAACGCTGATCGGCAGTCCGGGCTCCATGCTGAGTAACACCATCACGGCGGTCCCCGGGCCGCTTGGTGAAAACGAGGCCGAGACACTGGCGATGCTGTCTGCAACGGCCAACGCGAGTGCACCTAAATGGTACTTGGCGACCTCAGGCTCCATACCGCAAGAATATATGCTTCGCGCATAGACTTCAAGCGTGTGAAAATGTATGACCGCCGCATGCATCTATGACAGATTCGGACATGGTCATGCTCATTGAGGGGCTCAGCTCGGATTCCACATCTGAGATCAACGGACGTGCTCGTTCCCCAGGCGCTAGCGGGGGTGGGCTCGATGAAAGTGGACGTGCATGGGTGCCGCTCACCGGGCGCAGGCGGTTCGCCGATGAGACCGCCGGTATGATCGGACGGGTCTCATGCCCGACCTGACTCTTGATCTCCGATACCTGAAGTACGCCGTTCAGGTCGCCGAGGCCGGCAGCTTCCGCCGAGCGGCGGAGCGCCTATCGATATCGCAATCCACCGTCAGCCGACGTGTGCAGCTGTTTGAGCGCCAACTTGGCTTTTCTCTCTTCAAGCGTACGCGAGCGGGGGCAGGGCTGACTCCAGAAGGTGAGCGCTTCCTTCAACAAGCGGTGGTGGGAGCGCGCTACCTTCGTAACGCCGCAACGGAGATCCGCTCCGCGCGGAAACTCAAGACCGGGCTCGTGAGGTTTGGAATGCTTGAAGCGTTCCCGGCGTGCCCGATCATCAACATTCTCTCGGCATTCAGAAATAGACATCCGACGATCGAGGTAAAGCTTGAGGAAGGCACTTCAGAAGAAAACACTTTGGGGGTGAAGCGCGGATTACTGGACGCAGCAATCAGCCTGAGTGCGAGCAAGAGCCCTCAGTTCCAAGTTCGACGTCTCTGCGAACCAGATCTGTTCGTGGCATTGTCCCCGCTTCACGAGTTGGCAGCACGGCCACAGCTGTCGTGGGAGGACGTTTGTGACGAAGTCTTCCTCGTTCGCTCGGATGGCGCTGGGCGTGAGCTCGCTGGCATACTCCGGCGCATGGTGGGCGCCGGAGACGGAGCGGTTCAACTCTCGATCCAACAAGTCAGCCGAGAAACCCTGCTGACGATGGTCGAACAGGGCTTCGGCTTGACCATCACCAGCGTGATCTACCGGCCGGATATCGCGTTGATCCCGCTCCCATCGGCGCGGGCGCCGACGGCCGCTATAATTTCTTCCAGTGACAACGACAACCCGACTCTGCCGCTGCTGCTGAAGTGTTTCGACACCCCCTCTAGAGCGGGGACCACGGATTAATCGGCGCTCCCCGGCGTCAACGTTCGCCTGGCTTTGGCGAAGCCACGGTCTGTCGCGATGAACCGTTGTAACATCGGGACGATTAACCGAGCTGGGTCAACAGCGGACTGACCTTGCTCTCGGCCCAATAGGTGGGCGTAGTCAACAAGGTCCTGGTGGAGAGCTGCAGGTAGCTCGACCTGTACCTTAAGCGGCTTGTCGTCCGCGATGGGGCCTAGCTTAAGCTTCGACATCATCACCCTCCATATGGCTCCAGTACCAAGTCTCGCGTCACGAGAACGCGCACGGGAAATCCGGGCCGAATAGTGATCGTGGGCGCGACGTTGAGCTGACGCCTCACAATCTGCTGCCCTGCGTCGTTGATGGTGTCCTGCCCACCGTTCCGGATCGCCTGAACGAGCTGATCGTCGTTGTCGACCGCGAGTTCGGCGCCGACGCTCAGCAGTGTCGACAATCCCGCAGCCTTGGCCAGATCCCACCAATGGTAATCGACGCCATCCTGCAGCCCGGCGAACCCTTCAGCGTCAGCACCAGGCTGGCGCTCGAGAACGATCGAGCGCCCGTTCGGGAAGACGAGCCGAGTCCAGACGAGCAGGACTCGGCTCTGGCCGAACTGCACGTTGT
Source organism: Allobosea sp. (assembly GCA_046292405.1). GTDB lineage: Bacteria > Pseudomonadota > Alphaproteobacteria > Rhizobiales > Beijerinckiaceae > Allobosea. The sequence goes on from JBKBRD010000124.1 coordinate 7,059, forward strand.
TGTCGTACTGCCCGACCACACGAGTGCCTTGCGGCACAAGCAAGATACGGCCGGTTGGGCTGTCGTAGATGTTTTCGGTGACCTGCGCGGTGATCTGGCCGGGTAGATCGGATCGGATGCCGGTGATCAGCGCCGCGGATATCACTGCTCCCGCCTGAAGGACGTTCGGCGATACTGGCGCAGCGACGCGATCGGGCGCAACCGTCCTGCGATCGGCCGCGGCGTTCAGAAACGCGTTCTGCCGGTCCTGCGCCGAGGGCGTGGCGGGCGGCGGAGCGAGGCCAATGCTCGCCAAATCCGGCACCGGCGCGAGCGCTGGGGCAGCTCCCGCAGCAGCGGGTGTGCCCCGGCTTTCCGATCCGGAGAAGAGACGGCTGGTGCGCGCGGTCTCGATTTCCTGAAGGCGGCGCTGCTCTTCCGGGCTGATGCCGGGATTGGGCGTGGCCGTCCCGGGTGTGGGCACCGGCTGTCCGCGATCCTGGGTACTAAGGATCGGCCGGCCGAGGTCACCGGGAAGAGGGGGACCGAGCTGTGGCACGCCACTGTAATCTCGCGGCAGGCCGGCCAGTCCGTCAGCGGTCGAGCGGTTCTCGGTCGAATAGAGTTCGTCGTTCGGCCGACCGGCGTCGCGGGTCTGAAGCGCGTAGATCAGCGCACCTCCGAGCCCGACGCTGGCGACAAGACCGAGGCCGGCGAGAACCTTCCGCGACAACCGGGTGACGCGGGGCGGTTCGGCCCGCAGCCGCATCGGCGCAGGCCCGACCGGCTCGCCGGTCAGGGGCTGCGCATCGTCGTCCGGCACTTCCTCAATCCGGGGCGGGTTCTCGCTCACGAGGTCGGCCTCCCGTCTGTGCGGACGATCCTGACGCGCTTCTGCTCGCGGCCGGAGCCGAAGCGAAGTTCGGCAGCCGCGAACAGACGATCAACGATCATGTGGTGGCCGCGAACGCGATAGTTCACGAGCTCAGAGGTGTTGCCCTCGGGGCCGACGACGAAGAGTGGCGGCATCTCGCCCTGACCGATGCCGCGCGGAAACTCGATAAAGACCTGGCGTCCGTCGTCGAAGGCGCGCAGCGGCCGCCACGGCGCACGGTCGCCCTCGATCGCATAGCGGAAGTTGACGTTCGCGAGATCGACGCCGCTCGCCACCGGCTGGGCCGCCTGCGCCTCGGCGTTCTGACGGCGCAGCGCAATGAGCTGGTCTTGCGGATACTGCCATGAGACCGACGCCATATAGGTGCGCTCTGTCGAGCGCAGCTCCATGTGATAGGTGCGCATGTTGGTGTTGATGACGAGGTTTGTCATCAGGTCGGCGCGGGTGGGCTTTACTAGGATGTGGATCTGGCGCGTTGCCCCCGATCCGCTCTCGGTGTCGCCGATGATCCAGCGCACTGTGTCGCCGGCGGCCACCGGGCCTGCGCCGACAAGCTGCTCCCCGGGTTGGAGCGCGATGTCGGTGATCTGCCCGACGGCGGTATAGACTTGATAAAGCGCCCCTTGAGTCCACGGGTAGACCTGCATCGAGTTAATGAAGCCGTCGCGCACCGGCTGGACTCGTGCCGCCTCGTTTGCCTGGTTGACGCGAGCGGTCGGATTAGAAGGCTCCGGGGCACGCCGCGTCTCCTCCACACGCTGCAATTGGCCAGGCAGCGGCAGCGGCCGGGGCAGCTCGACCACGGTGACCGGCGCGGGTGGATCGACGGTCTGCACCGCCGGAGCCGCATTGTCGTAGGAAATCTCCGGCGGCGGATTGGTGGTCGCGCAGCCCGCGAGCGCGGTCGCCGCTAGCAGAACGACCGGGAATGCGGCTCTACGGAGAGCCGGGAGTACGTGTGTGTGTGAAGCCGGGTTTCCGGCTTTACGGAAATACTGAACCGCCCCGGGTTTACCGGAGGGTATTTTGTTCAATGACTATGCGACCATATCGAGTGTGTTCAAGTTTGCATA
>JBKBRD010000125.1:0-8993 GCA_046292405.1 Allobosea sp.
AGCCTTCGCCATGGACGCCGAAATCGGGGCCGCCAATGGTCGCGACCCCGGCGTCCTCGAGCAGGGCCGAGGCCAGCTTCTTGGCCTTCCAGCCGGTCTTCGACACGTTCGGGAACGCGTAGAACGCGCCTTTGGGCACGGCGCAGGAGATGTTGGGCAGGGCGTTCAGCCCTTTCACCACAGCCTTGCGGCGGCGGTCGAACTCCGCCAGCATCATCGCCACCGCGTCCTGCGGCCCGGTCAGCGCGGCGAGCCCTGCCCATTGCGCGGCCGCGTTGACGCAGGAATGCGAGTTCACCGCGAGCTTGCGGGCATTCTCGTAGAGCGGTTTCGGCCAGACCGAGAAGCCCATGCGCCAGCCGGTCATGGCATAGGTCTTCGACCAGCCGTTCAGCAGGATCAGCCGGTCGCGAATCTCGGGATAGCTGAGCAGGCAGACATGCTTCTCGCCGTCATAGAGCATCTGGTCGTAGATCTCGTCCGACATCACCGCGACATCGGGGAAGCGCGCGAGGCCTGCGACGAGCTTGTCGACTTCGGCCTTGGGCGTCACGCCGCCGGTCGGGTTGGCGGGTGAATTGACGATCAGCAGCCGAGTCCTCGGCGTGATCAGCGCCAGCGTTTCCTCGGCCGAGAAGGCGAAGCCGTTTTCCTCGCGGACCGGCACAGGGATCGGCGTGGCCCCGGTGAACTCGATCATCGAGCGATAGATCGGGAAACCCGGATCGGGATAGAGGATTTCCGCCCCCGGTTCGCCGAACATCAGGATCGCCATGAACATGGTGACCTTGCCGCCGGGCACGATCATCACCTCTTCCGGCGAGACCTCGACCTGGAAGCGCTTGTGCAGATCGGCCGCCACCGCCTCGCGCAGCGGCAGGATGCCGTTGGCGGGGGTATAGCCGTGATGGCCGTCGCGCAGCGCCTTCACCGCAGCCTCGACGATATGGTCGGGCGTCGGGAAATCAGGTTGGCCGATGCCGAGATTGATGATGTCCTTGCCCTGGCGCTGCAGCTCGGTGGCGCGCGCCAGCACCGCGAACGCGTTTTCCTCGCCGATGCGCGAGAAGGCAGGGACCACATGCAGCGTCATGGCGGGTTTCCTCCGACGGATCGTTCACGCGACGGCCGCTTTGCGCACGGCCTTGCCGCTGTCATGGCCGCAAAAGCGCGGCGGTGACAAGCGCGATTTCCGTATGCTGCATGCAGAAATAGTATGACTATCTCGCGCGGCTGCCCTTGCGGCGGCGCGCGTGATCGGCAGAATGCCGGACAGGTTCACCACGACGATCGGAAGACCGGCAAGCGGCCGTCAGCGCCGCGCCGCGCGAGAGGAAATCAAGATGGCCAAGACGCCAGAGAGCAATGTGCCGCGCCAGGACCGGCCGACGGCGATCACCCGCAAGAAGGCGCCGCGCCGGATCAAGCCGGAGCAGCTGCGCTCCAAGGCCTGGTTCGACAATCCGGCCAACGCCGACATGACCGCGCTCTATATCGAGCGCACCATGAATTTCGGCCTGTCGCGCGACGAGCTGCAATCGGGCCGGCCGATCATCGGCATCGCCCAGACCGGCTCCGACATCGCGCCCTGCAACCGCCATCACATCGAGCTCGCCCACCGCGTCCGCGACGGCATCCGCGAGCGCGGCGGCGTGCCCTTCGAATTCCCGATCCATCCGATCCAGGAAACCTGCAAGCGCCCGACCGCGAGCCTCGACCGCAACCTGCAATATCTCTCGCTGGTCGAGATCCTCTACGGCTATCCGCTCGACGGCGTGGTGCTGACCACCGGTTGCGACAAGACGACGCCGGCGCAGCTGATGGCGGCCGCCACCGTCGACATCCCGGCGATCGCTCTGCCGGGCGGACCGATGCTCAACGGCAATTTCCGCGGCGAGCGCACCGGTTCGGGCACCATCGTCTGGAAGGCGCGGCAGATGATGGCCGCAGGCGAGATCGATTATCGCGGCTTCGTCGATCTGGTCGCCTCCTCGGCGCCCTCGGCCGGCCATTGCAACACCATGGGCACGGCGACGACGATGAACTCCATCGCCGAGGCGCTGGGCATGACCCTGCCGGGCGCAGCCGCGATTCCGGCGCCCTATCGCGACCGTTACGAAATGGCCTATCTCACCGGGCTTCGCATCGTCGACATGGTCTGGGAGAACCTGATCCCGTCGAAGATCATGACCCGCGAAGCCTTCGAGAACGCCATCGTCGTCAACTCCGCCATCGGCGGCTCGACCAATGCGCCGATCTCGGTCAACGCCATCGCCAAGCATATCGGCGTCGCCCTCGACAATGAGGACTGGACCAATGTCGGCTACGACATTCCGCTGCTGGTGAACCTGCAGCCGGCCGGCGAATATCTCGGCGAGGATTATTATCGCGCCGGCGGCGTGCCCGCCGTGGTCGCCGAGCTCGTCGCCAAGGGCAAGATCAAGCCGGCCATCACCGCCAATGGCCGCAGTTTGGCCGAGAATTGCGAAGGGCTCTTCGCCGAGGACCGCAAGGTCATCAAGGCCTATGACGAGCCGATGAAGGCGCAGTCGGGCTTCCTCAACCTGCGCGGCAACCTGTTCGATTCCGCGATCATGAAGACCAGCGTGATCACCCCGGAATTCCGCAAGCGTTATCTCGAGAACCCGAAGGACCCGATGGCCTTCGAGGGCAAGGCCATCGTCTTCGACGGGCCGGAGGATTATCACCACCGCATCGACGATCCGGCGCTGGCGATCGACGAGCATTCGATCCTGTTCATCCGCGGCGTCGGACCGATCGGCTATCCCGGCGCGGCCGAGGTGGTGAACATGCGGCCGCCGGATTATCTGATCAAGAAGGGCGTCACGGCGCTGGCCTGCGTCGGCGACGGCCGCCAGTCGGGCACCTCGGGCTCGCCCTCCATCCTCAACGCCTCGCCGGAAGCGGCGACCGGCGGCGGGCTGGCCCTGCTGAAGACCGGCGACCGGGTGCGCATCGACCTCAACAAGCGCAGCGCCGACATCCTCGTCTCGGATCAGGAGCTGGAGACCAGGCGCGCCGCGCTGAAGGCGGCCGGCGGCTACAAATATCCGAAGAGCCAGACTCCCTGGCAGGAGATCCAGCGCAAGATCGTCGGCGAACTGTCTGAGGGCATGGTCCTCAAGCCGGCGGTCAAGTACCAGAAGATCCACAAGAAATTCGGTGTGCCGCGCGACAATCACTGAATCGTCAGACCGCCTTCGCTGCGAGAACACCGCGTCATTCCGGGCCCGGGCCTCTGGCCCGCCCCGGAATGACGGGATGGCGCCGCCGCAGATTTCTACTGCTGGGCCTTGAGCCAGTCCGCCAGCGAGGGGCGATGATGACCGTCGCGCCCTGTCGTGGCGGGCGCGGCGACCAGCGCGTTCAGCACCGCTTCCTGCGTCGCCTCGGCCGCGGCCTGGAAGGGCAGGTCGATGCGGCTCTCATGCAATGCGGAGAGGCTGACGAGCGCGCGCGGCGCGTCGTGATCGACGGGGTCGGCGGTGGTGAAGGCGACCGCGACATCGCCGCTGCCATGGCCCCAGAAGGCGCCGAGCCGCGCCAGGCCCGCTCCGGCGCGTTTCGCGATGCGCTTGAGCTGGCGGGTCTCAAGCGGCAGATCGGTGGCGATCAGCACGATCACCGAGCCGCGCTCGGCCTGGCCTGCCTGTGCGGGCGCGGGTCGGCGGCCATCGGGCAGGACGAGATCGCCCGCGCGGCCGAAATTGGCGAGGACGAGCACGCCCAGCGTGAAAGCGCGCTCATCCAGCCGCATCGCCCGCGAGGCCGTGCCGATGCCGCCCTTGAAGCCGAAGGCGCTCATGCCCGTCCCGGCCCCGACGGCGCCCTCCGCCACCGGCCCGCCTTGCGCCGCATCGAGCGCCGCGAAAGCGTGGTCCTGCGTCAGCGCACGCGCCCGGATGTCGGACAGGAAGCCGTCATTGCATTCCAGCACGAGCGGATTCACCGTCCCGGTCTCGCGGCCGATATCGGCGTTCTGCGCCAGCGCGCGCGTCACCAGCGCGTCGAAGCCGACGCCGACGGCCAAGGTGTTGCCAAGCAGGATCGGCGTCTCGATCTCGCCGAGTTCTGCGAGCTGCATCAGCCCGGCGCTCTTGCCGAAGCCATTGATGATCTCGACTGCCGCCCGCAGCTTGCTGCGGAAGAGATTGCCCTGATGCGGCAGCAAGGCGGTGAAGCCGGTCAGGAGATCGCCCTCGCGCAGCGTCTCGTGGCCAACGCTCACGCCCGCGACATCGGTGATGGCGTTGAGCGGGCCGGGCGGCAGAGCGCCGCAGGCAAGGCCAAGATCGCGCGCGCGTTTTGTCATTAGGTTCTCGCTTTTTGGCATGGTCCTGTCACGGCATGCGGCAGCACTTTAGAGCGGCTTCCGATCTGATCGAATCAGATCGGCCGTTCCATCTCTTTGTTTTGTCGCATCGTCTTATCCATCAACCGGTATCCACTTGATGGGATGATGCTCTAGGCAGGCGGGCCGGCCCGCTCTAGCTCTGGGTCAACGACACTGGGGAGCGAGACGCAAGATGACGCAAACGCGCGCAATCAGGATTCAGCAGTTCGGCGGCCCGGAGGTCATGCAGTTCGAGCAGCTCGACCTACCCGCGCCCGGGCCCGGCGAGGTGCAGCTGCGCCAGAGCGCCATCGGCTTCAATTTCATCGACGTCTACCAGCGCAAGGGCGCCTATCCGCTGCCGCTGCCGAGCGGGCTCGGCCATGAGGCGGCTGGCACGGTCGAGGCGGTGGGGGAGGGTGTGACGGCCTTCGAGCCGGGCGACCGCGTCGCCTATATGAACGCTGGGCTCGGCGCCTATGCGCAGCGCCGCAATGTCGCAGCGGATAAGCTCGTCGCGCTGCCAGACAGCGTCAGCGCCGAGCAGGCGGCGGCCGTGCTGTTCAAGGGCATGACCGCGCAATATCTGCTGCGGCGCACCCACAGGGTCGCGGCCGGGGAGATGGTGCTGATCCATGCCGCGGCAGGCGGCGTCGGCCAGATCCTGGCGCGCTGGGCCAAGGCGCTCGGCGCCTTCGTGGTCGGAACCGCGGGATCTCAGGCAAAATGCGAATTGGCGCGCGCCGCCGGCTGCGACATCGCCATCGATTACAGCCAGCCCGATTGGAGCAAGACGCTGCTGGCCCAGACCGATGGGCGCAAGGCGCGGGTGGTCTATGATTCCGTCGGCAAGGACACTTTCCTGCACTCGCTCGATCTCGCCGCGCCGTTCGGCCTGGTCGTGCTCTATGGCGCGGCGTCGGGTCCGGCGCCGGCGATCGAGCCGGAGCTCTTGAACAAGAAGGGCTGCCTGTTCCTGACGCGCCCCTCGGTCTTCCCGCACAATGCCGATCCCGCGCTGTTCCGCGAGAATGCGCAGGAGATGTTCGCCGCGCTGGCGGCCGGGATGATCAAGCCCGAGATCGGCGCGCGATTCGCGCTGAAGGACGCTGCCGAGGCGCATCGCGCGGCCGAGGCGCGGGCGACGACAGGGGCGATCCTGCTGGAGGCGTGAGGCGCACCGGGATGGCTGCGGCGCGGCGATGCCTCGCATCGGCGCAAGACGGCGTTGGCGCTGGCCTCGCTGGGCGCTCAGGTGAGGGCGTGGCGCGAGGCCAGAAAAGCAAAAAGCGCCGGTAAACCGGCGCCTTTGCAGTCGTAGAAGGCATGTCCTGGAGCGGGAGAAGGGATTCGAACCCTCGACCCCAACCTTGGCAAGGTTGTGCTCTACCCCTGAGCTACTCCCGCGTCAGGACAGTGCGCGGCGTCTCCGCCGCGAGGCCGGCTTATTGCCCCAATCCGTCGCGAAGCGCAAGCGCCCTCGCGCAAGATTTTTTGCCGTCGCGCCAAACCGCGGTTTTCCGCGCTTGTGGGGCAAAGCCCGTGCCGCTAGGCATCGGCGTCCTCCGCCTCTCCGCGAGCCCGCGATGTCCACGCCCCTGACGCCCGACGAACTCTGCGCCTATCTCGCCGCGCAGGGGCTGAGCTTCCAGCGCACCGATCATCGCGCCGTCTTCACCGTCGACGAATCGCGGGAGCTGCGCGAGGGCATGAGCGGGCTGCATTCGAAGAACCTGTTCCTCAAGGACAAGAAGGGCCGGCTCTTCCTGGTCTCCGCCCGCGACGACGCCCGCATCGACCTGAAGCGGCTGCATGAGGCGATCGGCGCCAGCGGGCGGCTGTCCTTCTGCTCGGCCGCGCTGCTGATGGAGAAGCTCGGCGTCACGCCCGGCTCCGTCACCGCCTTCGCCGTGATCAACGACCGGCAGGGCGAGGTGACGATGGTGATGGACGCCAATCTGATGACCGGGGAGGACGTCAATTTCCACCCGCTGATCAACACCGCGACGCTGCGCATCGGCCGCGACGCGATGCTCGGCTTTCTGGGCGGGGTCGGCCATGCGCCGATGATCGTCGATTTGCCGGTTCCGCCCGATGGACAGAACGGCTGAGCCTCCCCATCTAAGACAGGGTCGCGCTACCGGGACGAAGCCCGGCGCGACCGACTGATTTTGCGACGAAGGACGACCCATGCTCGCCAGTGACACAGCGGCAGACCAAGCCGGTTTGATCAAGGACACCACCACCCAGGGCTTCCGCCAGGATGTGGTGAGCGAATCGATGACGCAGCCTGTGCTGGTCGATTTCTGGGCGCCTTGGTGCGGCCCTTGCAAGCAGTTGACCCCGGTGATCGAGAAAGTGGTCAAGGGCGCCAAGGGCAAGGTCAAGCTGGTCAAGATGAACATCGACGAGCATCCGCAGATCCCCGGCCAGCTCGGCATCCAGTCGATCCCAGCCGTCATCGCCTTCAAGCAGGGCCAGCCGATCGACGGCTTCATGGGCGCGCTGCCCGAGAGCCAGGTCAAGGCCTTCGTCGAGAAGCTGGTCGGCCCCGTGGGACCCGGCGCCACCGAGGAGATGATCGCGACCGCGCAGGCTGCGGCCGAAGCAGGCGACGCCGCCGGCGCCAGCGAGATCTTCGCCGAGGTTCTGGAGCTCGATCCGGAGAACGTCGCCGCCATTGCCGGGCTCGCCCGGCTGCATCTCGATGTCGGCGATCTCGAAGGGGCCAAGGGCCTTCTCGGCATGGCGCCCGAGGCCAAGGCCGGCGATCCCGCGATCGCGGCCGTGCGCGCCGCCATCGAGCTCGCCGAGCAGGCCGCTGCGCTTGGCGACACCGCCGAGCTGGAGGCGAAGGTCGCCGCCAATCCGCGGGATCACCAGGCCCGCTTCGACCTGGCGCTGGCGCTGAACGCGCATGAGCGCCGCGAGGAGGCGACCGACCATCTGATCGCCATCATCAAGGCCGACCGGGGCTGGAATGACGACGGCGCCCGCAAGCAGTTGCTCCAGCTCTTCGAGGCCTGGGGCCCCATGGACGAGTTCAGCATGGCCGGGCGGCGCAAGCTCTCGACCCTGTTGTTCTCCTGACGCAATGTCGAGGACCGGGGCGCGATGGGGATGAATGTCATCTATCAGGGGCCACAGGACTGCCCGGACGTGATCCCGGTCTTCCCGCTGAGCGGGGCGCTGCTGCTGCCGCGCGGCCAGATGCCGCTCAACATCTTCGAGCCCCGCTATCTCGCCATGGTGGACGAAGCCATCCGCAGCCACCGCGTCATCGGCATGATCCAGCCCGAGCCGGAGACCAGCCGGCAGGCGAGCGCGCCTGCGCTGCTGCAGGTCGGCTGCATCGGCCGGATCACCCAGTTCGCCGAGACGGGCGACGACCGGATCATCCTGACCCTGACCGGGATCAGCCGGTTTCGCGTCGTCGAGGAGTTGTCGGTGACGACGCCCTATCGCCAATGTCGCGTCAGCTACGATGATTTCGCCATCGACTTCACCGCCCGCGCCGGGGAGGAGGGGGTCGATCGCAATGGGCTGCTGAAGGCGTTGCGCGCCTTCGCCAAGGCCAACGATCTGAAGATAGACTGGAAGGGCGTCAACGAAGCGCCCAATGAGGCTCTGGTCAATGCGATCTCGATGATGTGCCCGTTCGGGCCGCGCGAGAAGCAGGCGCTGCTGGAGGCGCATGATCTGCGCAACCGCGCCGAGGTGCTGGTCGCGCTCACCGAGATCGAGCTCGCCCGCGGCGGCGGCGACCCCGAGACGACGCTGCAGTGAGCCTCGCCGCGGAGCCGGGGCGGGTCTATCCGCCACGCCGGGCCGTGACGGCCTGGCTGTTCTTCGACTGGGCGGCCCAGCCCTTCTTCACCCTGATCACCACCTTCGTCTTCGCGCCCTTCTTCGCCTCGGCGCTTGCGTCCGATCCGGCCTCGGGCCAGGCGCTGTGGGGCTATGCCACCGGGTTCGCCGGCCTCGCCATCGCCCTGCTGTCGCCGCTTCTGGGCGGCATCGCCGATCGGACCGGCCCGCGCAAGCCATGGATCGCGGTGTTCGGCGCCTTGCTGGTCGCCGGCTCGGGGCTGCTCTGGTTCGCCGCCCCCGGCTCGGCCGCGGCTGTGCCGATCGCGCTCGCGGGCTTCATCATCGCCACCATCGGGGCCGAGTTCGCCACCACCTTCAACAATGCGATGATGACGCGGCTGGTGCCGCCCGAGCGGCTGGGCTGGCTCTCCGGCACCGGCTGGGCGATCGGCTATCTCGGCGGGCTGCTCTCGCTGGCGATCACGCTGTTGCTGCTCGCGGCCGATCCGCTGACCGGCAAGACGCTGGCCGGGCTGGCCCCGCTTTTCGGGCTGGACGCCGCGGCGCGCGAGGGGGATCGCTTCTCCGGGCCGCTGACCGCGCTGTGGTTCATCCTCTTCGTGACGCCGATGTTCCTGCTGACGCCGGACAGTCCGCGCAGCAGCCTCTCGTTCAGGCAGGCGGCGCAGGGCGGGCTCGGGCGGCTGAAGGCGACGATCGTCGAACTGCCTCGCCTGCCGGCGCTGGGCCGCTTCCTGCTCGCCAACATGATCTACCAGGACGCGCTGGTGGCGCTGTTCGCCTTCGGCGGCATCTATGCGGCGGGGGT
>JBKBRD010000126.1:0-8939 GCA_046292405.1 Allobosea sp.
ACGACGGCGGCCGGAGAATGGCTGCTGAACCGGAGTCTCTGACAAAAATGACGGAAAACACTTCCGATAACGCGCCAGCCGCACTGATGATCAAGCGCGCGGGCCCACCCCTGATCCGGCCTGCCGGCCCACCTTCGCCAGCAAGGAAGAAGGGACGAGGCGCGTCTATTCGATGACGATGCGCGGCGCGGCTCGCACGGCCCCGCTCAGACCCGCCTGCACCTGCCGGGCGATCGCCAGATAGGCCTTGGCGTGCGGGCTGTCGGGGTCGCTGGCGACGATCGGCCGCCCGCCATCTGAGGTTTCGCGGATCGCCATCGCCAGCGGCACCTCGCCCAGGAACGGCACGCCAAGCCGCTCCGCCTCGTGCCTGGCCCCGCCATGGGCGAAAATGTCTGAACGCGCGCCGCAGGCCGGGCAGATGAAATAGCTCATATTCTCGACGACGCCGAGGATCGGCACCTCGACCTTCTTGAACATGGCGACGCCGCGGCGCGCATCGAGCAGCGCCAGATCCTGCGGCGTCGAGACGATGACGGCGCCCGCCAGCGGCGTCTGCTGCGCCATGGTCAGCTGGGCGTCGCCGGTGCCGGGCGGCATGTCGACGACGAGCACGTCGAGCTCGCCCCAGGCGACTTCGCGCAGCATCTGGGTGATGGCCGAGATCACCATCGGCCCGCGCCAGATCATCGGCGTCTCCTCGTCGATGAGGAAGCCGATCGACATGATTTTCAGCCCATAGGCCTCCATCGGCGCCAGCGTGCGGCCGGAGACCAGCCGCGGCTTGCCGGTGATGCCGAAGATTTTCGGCACCGACGGACCGTAGATGTCGGCGTCGAGCACGCCGACGCGCAGCCCCAGCGTCGCCAGCGCCACGGCGAGATTGGCCGTGGTGGTGGATTTGCCGACGCCGCCCTTGCCGCTGGCGACGGCGATGATCTGCTTGACGCCCGGCACGCCGGCGGCCTTCGGCGTCGGCGAGCCCGGCGCCCGACCATGCGCCTGCTGGCGCGCCTGCGCCGCGCTCGAACCCGGCGCCTTGTCGGCTGTCAGCCCGACCAGGACCTGGGTCACGCCCGGCAGGCCCGAGACCGCGCTTTCGGCCGCCTTGCGCACCGGCTCCATCGCCTGGGCCTCGGTCGCGTCGATGCCGATCGAGAAGATGACCTTGCCGCCGTCGATCAGCACATTGCCGACGCGCCCGGAAGCCGTGAGCGATTGCCCGCTCGCCGGCAGCTTCACCAGCTCGAGCGCGCGCAGGATGTCGGCTTGGGTCACGGCCACGGCGGTAAACTCCAGACGGCCCTCAGGCCTTGCGGATATGGAAGACCAGCAGATCGCCGTCGCCGGTGCTCTGCTCGATGCTGTCGCCGGTCTCGCGCATCAGGTTCGGGATGTCGATGGCGGCCATCGGGTCGCTGCATTCGACGATCAGCAGCGCGCCGGGCGTGGCCGTCTTCAGCGCCTTGCGCACCCGCAGGGCGGGCAGCGGGCATTTCAGGCCTCGGAGATTGAGCGCGACGGCGGTCATGGGCGGAACCGTGAGAGGGCGGTGCGCTTCATATGATGGCTTTGCGCGCCGGGGCAACCGGCCCGCCTTGCCTTCGTCGCAGTCCGACCCATGATAGAGCCATGAGACAAGCCGTTTTCGCCCTGCTGCTGGCGGGCCTGATCGTCGCGCCCGCCCCGGCGCAGGAGTTGCGCGGCCATGGCGGCCCGGTCCGCGCCATCGCCGTGGCGCCAGACGGGAAGACCGCGCTGACCGGTTCCTTCGACCAATCGGCCATTCTCTGGCGGTTGCCCGGCGGCAGCGCCGAGGCGGTGCTGCGCTTTCATGAGGGAGCGATCAACGCGGTCGTCGCCGTCAACGGCCTCGGCTTCGCGACCGGGGCGGAGGATGGCGCCATCGCCCTCTGGCGCGATGGCGGCGCGACGCCTGCCAAGGTTCTGGAGGGCCATCGCGGGCCGGTTGCCGCGCTCGCCCTGTCGCCCGAGGGCGGCCACATCGCCTCCGCCTCCTGGGACGAGACGGTCCGGGTCACGCCGCTTGCAGGCGGTGAGCCGCGGGTGCTGCGCGGTCACCGCGGCCCGGTCAACGGCGTCGGCTTCGCCCCTGGCGGCTCGGTCGTCAGCGCTGGCTACGACGCCACGCTCAGGCTCTGGCCTGCCGGCGACGGGCCGGCGAAGGTCATCACCCTGCCGGCTGCGCTGAACGGCGTGGTGATCGCAGCCGACGGCGAGATCGCGGTTGCCGCCGCCGATGGCCGGCTGCGTTTCTTCGGACCGGCCGGCGAGGCGCGCGGCGATATCGCCATCGGCGATACGCCGCTGATCGCGCTGGCGATTTCGGCCGATGGCGCGACCATCGCGGCGGGCGGACTGCGCGGGCGGGTGGCGCTGGTCGACCGCGCGACGCGCAGTGTCCGCGCCGCGCTGGTCGGTCCCGGCCTGCCGGTCTGGTCGGTCGCCTTCATGCCCGATGGCCGGCAGCTGTTGTCGGGCGGGGCGGACCGGCTGGTCAGGCGCTGGAACGCCGTGACGGGCGAGCATATCGGCGCCGTCGTCCCGCGCGCCGGCGAGGATGTTCTCGCCGGGCTCGAGGGCGAGCGCGGCGCGCAGGTGTTTCGCGCCTGCGCCGCCTGCCACACGCTGACGCCAGCCGACGGCAACCGCGCCGGCCCGACCCTGCACGGCCTCTTCGGCCGCAGGATCGCCAGCGTGCCCGGCTATGCCTATTCCGACGCGCTCAAGCGCATGGACATCGTCTGGAGCAAGGAGACGGTGGCGAAGCTCTTCGAGATAGGGCCGAACGCCTATACGCCGGGCACGAAGATGCCCGAGCAGACCATCGGCTCCGACGCCGATCGCCAGGCGCTGGTCGACTGGCTGGAGCAGGCGACGCGGTAGCCGGGCGCGCCTTATCCGCAGCGCGCCCCTTCTCCCGCGAGGCGATAACGGAAAAGGCGGCGCGGACGGCTTTACTGCAGCGGGTCTTCGCCCCGCTCGGCGCGCTCGCGCAGATAGTCCTCGGTGGTGCGCACCGGCGGGCGCTGGGGCGAGAGATGCGGGTCGAAGCTCTCGTTGACCACCACCTCGACGCGGCAATCCTCGCACATGCGAATCACCGAAATCCGCTGCGCGGTCGCGCCCGAGAACATCCAGTGCTTGTTCTCCAGCTTGGCCGCGATCTTCTCGATCGTGCTCTTCACGCCGAAAGGCTTGGCGCAGTTGATGCAGTGGAAGGGCTCCTCTTCCTTCAGCACCCGCCGGCCGCCCTTCCAGGCCTCGAAATCGATGCGCGGCTCCAGCGTGATCACCTTTTCCGGGCAGGTCGCGGCGCAGAGCCCGCATTGCACGCAAAGATCTTCCTGGAAGGCCAGCGTCGGGCGCTCGGGATTGTCCGACAGCGCCTGCACCGGGCAGGCCGAAACGCAGGCCAGGCACAAGGTGCAGCCCTCGGTGTCGACATGGATCGTGCCGAAGGGCGCCCGCTCCGGCATGGCGACCGAGGCGACCGGCGTCGGCGCCGCCGCATGCAGTTCGCCGATGGTCTGGCGCAGCAGCGGACGACCATCGCCCATTGGGCGGAATTTGGCCGGCAGCGGGGATGGCGTGCCTGGCGCGACCATGCCCAGCGCCTGGGCGAGCTGATCGGGGTCGTCGGTCTCGATCGCCGCCGCGCGGCCGGGGCCGAAACCCAGCGCCCCGGCGAGCGCGTTGGCATAGGCGAGGTTGCGCTGCAGCCCGGAGATGTCGTGCTTGGGCCGCGCCGGGCCGAGCACGCGGATGGAAGATGCGCCGAAGGCGAGCGCCGCCGCATAGCTCTCGAGCCCGAGCTGGGTGATCTCGTTGACCCGCAGCGGCAGGACATGCGCCGGGAGACCCGCGCCGAAGCGGGCGAGCGCGTCGATCAGAGCCTCGCCATGCTCGCCATCATGCAGCAGCACGACGGCGTCGCGCCCGCCGGCCTCGGCGTAAGCGGTCAGAAGCGTGCGCATCCGGCGCAGCAGCGCGTCGGTCGGCGGCAGCGAATAGGTGACGGCGCCGGTCGGGCAGACCGCGGCGCAGGCGCCGCAGCCGGCGCAGATCTCAGCGGAGATCGCGACATGGTCGCCTGCGGGGGTGATCGCGCCTGTCGGGCAGAGTTCGAGGCAGCGCGTGCAGCCGGTCTTCTTCGAGCGGGAATGGGCGCAAAGCTCCTCCTGCATCCGGACATAGCGCGGCTTGTCGAACTCGCCGACCAGATGGCTGGCCTCGGCCACGAGTGTCTCGACCGCCGCCCGGTCGCGCGGATCGGCCCTGAGATAGCCAGCCCTCAGCTCGCCAGCCGGAAACAGCGGCGCGCCGCCGGAGACATCGATGACGATGTCGCAATGCGAGATCGCGCCCTGTCGCGGCTCCCCGAAGACGAGTTTGGCGCGGGAGGAGGGCGCCGGCGCGGCGTAATCGTCGACGCGCAGTTCGAAATGGCCGAGCCAGCCGGTCGCCCCGACGATCGTGCCCTTCAGCACCGGCGTCTCGACCACGCGCGGCGGCGTCACATCGCCCGGCCGGGTTAGCAGGAGGGTCACGTCGAGATGCTCGGCCAGGCGCTGGCCGAGCGCGATCGCGGCCTCGTCGCGGCCATAGACCAGCGCTACGCCCTTGCTTTCGAGGGTGACGAAGCCGGCCGGCGGCATCGGCTCCGCCGCAGCCGCGAGCAGGGCGGCCATCTTCGGGCCCGCCGCCCGCGCCTCCCGGGACCAGCCGGCGGTTTCCCGGATATTGGCGAAGACCAGCGACCCGGCATAGTCGGCGTCGGCCGCGATCTCCTCGAACAGCGGCGCTTCCTGCGTGCAGCCGACCGTGATGGCCGCGCTCTGGCCGAGTAGTGTTTCGAACAGCCCGGTCTGCGTGCGGCAGAGATGGCGCGCCGTGTGGATAGCGTCGCCCTTGCAGCCGCGCGCGATCGCCTCGCCGTCGAGCGGCATCGTGTCTTCGCAGGAGCAGACGAGCAGGGTGCGGCCGGATTCGGTCATGAGGCAGTGGTCCTGGCGTTTCCGGGAGCGTCTTTTCGTCTCCCTTGCGATCAGCCACGCTTATATGGAATTGGAGAGGTTCAAAAGAAGCAAGGCCGTCGCCAGATTACGGCCCGGAGGACGCCCCAACCATGGCGCAGAGCGCTGCCCGCCCCGACGATCTGCGTCGCGAGCCCGTGCTTCCGCCCGGGTTTTCGCTGGTGACGCTGCGCGAATCCGGCGACGCCTTCGCCCATGCCTGCGCCATCGCGGCTGAGGCCGGAGCGGCGACTTTGGTCTGGGTGCGTCGTTTCGACACTGTCGAGTTCGCCGTGGTGCTGGAACCGGATGCGCCATTGAGCGAAGCCAGGCTGGCGCATTATCTCGCGATGAACGCGCTGGCCGATGCGCTGGCGGTGCATTGCCCGCCCGAGCGGCCGATCCTGTTCCGCTGGCCCGATGCGCTGATCTACGATCTCGGCCTGATCGGCGGCGGCCAGCTGGCCTGGCCCGAGGATTGCGCCGAGGACGCGGTGCCCGAATGGCTGGTCTTCGGCGGCATGGTCCGCGCCAGCACCATGACCCCCTTCGCGCTCGGCCAGATCGGCGTCGGCATGAGCGAGGAGGGTTTCGAGGAGGTCGATGCGGTCGATCTGATCGAGGCCTTCGCCCGCCATCTCATGCTGGGCGTGACCCATTGGCAGAGCGACGGCCCCAAGGCGACCGCCCGGCGCTGGCTGGATCGGATCGAAAAGGTCACCGGCACGCGCCACGGGATCGAGCCCAATGGCGATCTCGTCCTGACGACCCAGGCCGGGACGGAACGGCGCAGCCTGATTTCAGCGCTGGCGCAGCTCGATTGGCTCGACCGCGACAGCGGCGGGCCGAAGCTGTGAGCGGCTTGCGCCTGCCGCGGGCGATCAGGCTCGACCCGTCGGACAGTTTCGTCTTCCGCCAGGCGGCGGAGCCGGGCGAATGGCTCGTCACCGGCTCATTTCTCTTCGATCCCGCCCGGCTCGACAGTCTCGATCCGAAGGGCAGGGCCGCCTTCCGCTCCGGCTTCCTCGGCGTCGCCAGTTTCGGCTGGTCGACGCTGGCCGTCGTCACCGATGCCAGCGAGGCCGATCGCGAGCAGGCGATCGAGCAACTGGCGCAGCAGCTGGTCGAGCGGCTCGGCGCGCCCGATCTCGCCACGGCGCGGGCGGCGGCGCGCGAGGAGATCGCCTTCGCCGCCTCGCTCTGCGATCATCCTGACCAGACCCTGCTCGCGCTCCACCGCACCGTCGAGGAGGGTGAGATCCGCGAGCGCTTCCGCACGCTGACGCCCCGCCCCGCCCATGACACGCAAGGCTTTCGCGCCTTCGAATTTCTTGCCGTCGAGGGCGAGGAGGAGGGCGTCTCGGAAGAGGTTGATCTGTTGTCTCTTGGGAAAACCGCCAGACCATGACGCATTTCTGGGCGACATCCGGCCATTTGCTGCTCGACCGCCTGCCCGGCGGCGGGCTCATCGTGACCGACGATTTCCTCAAGGCCTATCTGGCGCGCCCCGAGGTGATGCCTCCCGACGATGCCTGCCCGGCCGAGCGCGCGCTGCATGCAAGGCTGATGGCCGAGCCCCAGGCCGAGGTCGGCGCGGAAGAGCTTGCGGCAATCGTCGACGCGGACGCCCGCGAGAACTGGCAGTTCCTGCTCGGCTGGCGCGACCGGCTCCTGGCCGAGCCGACGCTGGAGGCGGCCTATGCCCGCATCATCCGCGAAGGCGCGGCCGGCGTGCCGCCGCTGTTTCTCGACCAGCTCGTGCACGTCATCCTGCGCGGGGCGCTCGACGAGGCGCAGGATCCGTTCGTGGTGCGGGCGGCCGAATGCCTGTTCAGGCCGCAGCGCGTCAGCGTCCATGAGGGCACGCTGCTGCTCGCCGACGCCGAGATCATCGAGGGGCATGAGGCCGACAGGCACGCCTCGCCCCTGCTGGCCATGCTCGGCGGCCCGGCCGTCACCTCGCTCGACATCCTCAAGCCCGCCAATGCCGACCAGTACTGGCAGCGTTCCGACGGCTTCGACATGGTGCTGGATCTCGGTGGGAACCCCTCCGGCCGGGCGGCGCTGGGTCAGGCCATTGCCGCCTGGGTCCGCGCCATCCATGGCTTCGATGTCGCGATCGAGCCGGTCGAGACGGTCAAGGACGCGAATTGGCGCTGGTTCGTCGGGCTCGACGCCGAAGCCACCGCGATCGGCAACGCGCTCTGGCAGGGCCAGTCTCCGGGCGAGGAGCCGCTGTCGCGCATCATCGCCTTGTACCGCATGACGCTGCCCGGAGACGTGCCCGTCTTGGCCGCCGCCGCCGGCGCGCCCATCTATCTGATCATGGCGATGAACCCCGACAAGCTGCTGCGGCTCAAGCCGCAGAACCTGGTGGCCGGCCTGCCCTTGGCGGGCGCGGCGCAGGCGCATTGAGGAGGCCGCGATGACACAGCAGCATATCGAGGTCGGCATCGTCGCCGAGCGCCGCCGCATCGAATCGCCCTGGGCCGACCATGCCTGGGCGCCGCTCGCCGTGCTGCCGGAGCCGCCGGAACTCGCGCCCTGGACCGTTCTCGCCGAAACGCCCGAGCGCCGCAGCGTCTATCTCGGCTCGGCCGTGCTGACCCTGCACTCGGTCGACACCGCGCATTTCCGCGAGAATTTCCAGGCCGGCCGCGCCAAACTCTGGGTCGCCATCCGCCCCACCGGCATCGAGCCGGCGCTCGAGATCGTCGG
This sequence comes from Allobosea sp., assembly GCA_046292405.1. Classification (GTDB taxonomy): domain Bacteria; phylum Pseudomonadota; class Alphaproteobacteria; order Rhizobiales; family Beijerinckiaceae; genus Allobosea. The sequence continues at coordinate 7,755 of JBKBRD010000126.1, forward strand.
CGTCACCGCCGATCCGTTCGAGGGCGAGGTCTATTCCGAAAATGTCGACGATCTCGTCGAAGCCGTGCCGATGCCCGATGCCATCGCCCGCCAGGTCCTGGCCTTTTTCGACGCCCACCATGTCGAGCGCGAATTCGTCAAGCGCCAGCGCGCCGAGTTCGATCCGCGCAAGGGCGGAGCCCCGCGTCCCGGCGGTCCGCGCGGAGGAAAACCCCAGTGAGCGCCAATGACCCGGAGGATGGCGGCTTTCTCTCGCGCTGGTCGCGTCGCAAGCGCGAACTGGCCGAGCAGGACCAGCCGCGCTTGGCCGAGCCCGCTGCGCCGCCGGCCTCCGTCCCGGCTGCGCCCGAGGCGGCGCCGGAGCAAGCGCCCGAGCCGGAGATGATCGAGCCGCCCTCGCTCGACCTCGTCGACAAGGATTTCGATATCGCCCATTGGCTGAAGCAGAACGTCCCCGAGAGCTGGAAGCTCGCGGCCCTGCGCCGCGCCTGGGAAGGCGATCCCGCCATACGCGACTATCTCGACCCCGCCCGCGACTATGCGCTCGACTGGAACACGCCCGGCGGCGCGCCGGGATATGGGCCTCTGTCGGAATCGGATGACGTGGCGGAGATGGTGCGCAAGGTCTTCGGCGATGCGCCGCCCGAGCCGGTTGTCGCTGATGCAGATCAAAACTGCGACACTCTGGCACATGAACTTTCGTCGATGAACGAAAATGCCGCAGCTGATGATGCGCCGCAATATAACGCAACGTCAGAAGGTCCATCTTCGGAACTGAAGGGTGGGCTCGCGCTGGCTGAAACCGGCAATATCAGGCTGGAAACCGCGCGCCTGGAGCCCGGAGCCTTTGCTGCGGCGCAGCAAAGCCCTGAAGCCGGCGCCGCTCCGCTGCGTGTCCGCAAGCGCGGCGGGGGCGCCACCCCGCTCTGACCCCCGTTTGGAATAGTTGTAATTTGAAGCGATAAGCAGGCATTATCACCTGGCTAAAAAATCAACAGCGACGGGCAAACCGTCGGCTTGTCTCGGGGAATGGCATTTTCAATGCGCGATCTGGCTCTCGACAGGGCAATTGACGCTGTCGGCGGAATGCGCGCCCTGGCGCGGACGCTGGGCGTGTCGCAGCCGGCCATTTCGGGTTGGAAGCGCGTGCCGGCAGGGCGGGTCCTGGCTGTCGAAGCCTCGACC
>JBKBRD010000127.1:0-7678 GCA_046292405.1 Allobosea sp.
GTCGAGCCGAAGCGCAAGGTCGTGGAATTCCGCGTCAGCGACGACGCGCTCATCCCGGTCGGCGCCGAACTCACCGCCGACCATTTCGTCGTCGGCCAGTTCGTCGACGTCAGCGGCACGACGCTCGGCAAGGGCTTCGCCGGCGGCATGAAGCGTTGGAACTTCGGCGGTTTGCGCGCCACCCACGGCGTCTCGGTCTCGCATCGTTCGATCGGTTCGACCGGTGGCCGCCAGGATCCTGGCAAGACCTTCAAGAACAAGAAGATGCCGGGCCATCTCGGCGCGGAGCGCGTGACCACGCAGAATCTGCGCGTCGTGCAGACCGATGTCGAGCGCGGCCTGATCCTGGTCGAAGGCGCCGTCCCCGGCCATGCCGGCGGCTGGATCCATGTGCGGGACGCGGTGAAGCGCGCTCTGCCGAAGGATGCGCCGCTTCCGGGCAAGTTCCGCGTCAATGGCGGCGAAACGCCGGCTCCCGCAGCCGAGACGGTTGAGGAGAACGCGTGATGAAGCTCGATATCACCACTCTCGACGGTGGTTCGGCCGGTTCGGTCGAACTGTCTGACGCGATCTTCGGCCTCGAGCCGCGCGCCGACATCCTCGCCCGCATGGTGCGCTACCAGCTCGCCAAGCGTCGCTCGGGCACGCACAAGTCGAAGGGTCGTTCGGAAGTCGACCGGACGCGCAAGAAGATCTACAAGCAGAAGGGCACCGGCGGCGCTCGCCACGGCGCGGCTTCCGCTCCGCAGTTCCGCGGCGGCGGCAAGGCCTTCGGTCCGATCGTGCGCGACCATGCCCACGATCTGCCCAAGAAGGTCCGTGCGCTGGCCCTGCGCCATGCGCTCTCGGCCAAGGCGAAGGACGGCGGCATCATCATCATTGATGACGCCAAGCTGAACGAGCCTAAGACCAAGCTGCTGCTCGGCCATTTCAGCAAGCTGGACCTGTCCAGCGCGCTGGTGATCGGCGGCGCCGAGATCGATGTGAATTTCGGCCTGGCCGCGCGTTCGATCCCGAATGTCGACGTCCTGCCGATCCAGGGCATCAACGTTTATGACATCCTGCGCCGCGACAAGCTTGTCCTGACGCGCGCGGCTGTCGATGCGCTGGAGGCGCGCTTCTCATGAGCCAGGCCAAGACCATGGACCCGCGCCACTACGACGTCATTCGCGGACCGGTGATCACCGAAAAGGCGACCATGCTCTCCGAGCACAACAAGGTCGTCTTCAAGGTCGCCAAGACCGCGACGAAGCCGCAGATCAAGGCCGCGATCGAGAAGCTCTTCGACGTCAAGGTGAAGAGCGTCAACACGCTGGTCACCGAAGGCAAGATGAAGGTCTTCCGCGGCCGGCTCGGCCAGCGCGCGGATGTCAAGAAGGCGGTCGTGACCCTCGAAGAAGGTCACTCCATCGATGTGACCACGGGCCTGTAAGGAAGGATCGCAAACATGGCTTTGAAGCATTTCAAGCCGGTCACGCCGAGCCTTCGCCAGCTCGTGATCGTAGACCGCAGCGAGCTCTACAAGGGCAAGCCGGTCAAGGCGCTGACCGAGGGCAAGTCGTCCTCGGGCGGCCGCAACAACCTCGGCCGCATCACCGTCCGCTTCCGCGGCGGCGGACACAAGCGCACGCTGCGCCTGATCGATTTCAAGCGTCGCGGCAAGGATGGCGTCCCGGCGACGGTCGAGCGGATCGAATATGATCCGAACCGCTCCGCCTTCATCGCGCTGATCAAGTACAGCGACGGCGAGCAGGCCTATATCCTGGCTCCGCAACGCCTGGCCGTCGGCGACAGCGTGATCTCCGGCCCGCAGGTCGACATCAAGCCCGGCAACGCCTCGCCGATGAGCGCGATGCCGATCGGCACGATCGTCCACAATGTCGAGCTCAAGATCGGCAAGGGCGGCGCGCTCGCTCGCTCCGCCGGCAACTACGCCCAGATCGTGGGTCGCGACCAGGGCTACGTCATCGTTCGCCTGAACTCGGGCGAGCAGCGCCTGATCAGCGGGCTGTGCTATGCGACTGTGGGCGCGGTCTCGAACCCCGACCATATGAACCGCAACGACGGCAAGGCTGGCCGTTCGCGCTGGCTCGGTCGTCGCCCGCACAACCGCGGCGTCTCGATGAACCCGGTCGACCATCCGCACGGCGGCGGCGAAGGCCGCACGTCTGGCGGCCGTCATCCGGTCACGCCCTGGGGTCTGCCGACCAAGGGCAAGAAGACCCGCTCGAACAAGCGGACCGATACGTTCATCGTGTCGAGCCGTCACGCCCGCAAGAAGAAGAACTGAGGTCCGTCATGGCGCGTTCGCTTTGGAAAGGTCCGTTTGTTGACGGATACCTTCTGAAAAAGGCCGAGGTCGCCCGTTCGGCGAGCCGGTCCGAGGTCATCAAGATCTGGAGCCGTCGCTCCACGATCCTTCCGCAGTTCGTCGGTCTGACGTTCGGCGTCTACAACGGCCACAAGCATGTGCCGGTGAACGTGTCCGAGGAAATGGTGGGTCACAAGTTCGGCGAGTTCTCGCCGACCCGCACCTTCCACGGCCACGCAGCCGACAAGAAGGCGAAGAGGAAGTAAGCCATGGGAAAAGCATCCGCCCCCCGTGCGCTGCCTGACAACGAAGCCATTGCGGTCGCCCGCAACCTTCGCGTCAGCCCGCAGAAGCTGAACCTGCTCGCCCAGCTCATCCGCGGCAAGAAGGTTTCGACCGCCCTTGCCGATCTCGAGTTTTCGCGCAAGCGGATCTCGCTGGACGTGCGCAAGTGCCTGCAGAGCGCCATCGCCAACGCCGAGAACAATCATGATCTCGACGTTGACGACCTGGTCGTGGCCCAGGCCTTCGTCGGCAAGGCCCTGGTGATGAAGCGTTTCCATGCCCGCGCCCGCGGCCGTGGCGCGCGCATCCTGAAGCCGTTCGCCAACATCACGATCGTGGTGCGCGAAGTCGCCGCGGCCAAGGCCTGAGGAGAGAACGATGGGTCAGAAAATCAATCCGATCGGGCTTCGCCTCGGCATCAACCGCACCTGGGACTCGCGCTGGTTCGCCCAGAAGGGCGAGTACGGCAAGCTTCTGCATGAGGACATGGCGATCCGCGCCTCCCTCATGAAGATGCTGAAGCAGGCCGCGATCTCGAAGATCATCATCGAACGCCCGCACAAGAAGTGCCGCGTCACCATTCACTCGGCGCGTCCGGGCGTGGTGATCGGCAAGAAGGGCGCCGATATCGAGAAGCTGCGCAAGTCGGTGATGAAGCTCACCAAGGCCGATGTGACGATCAACATCGTCGAGGTGCGCAAGCCGGAGATCGACGCCACGCTGGTGGCCGATTCGATCGCCCAGCAGCTCGAGCGCCGCGTCGCTTTCCGTCGCGCCATGAAGCGGGCCGTTCAGTCGGCCATGCGTCTGGGCGCCGAGGGCATCCGCATCAACTGCTCGGGCCGTCTCGGCGGCGCCGAAATCGCGCGCCTGGAATGGTATCGCGAGGGGCGGGTGCCGCTGCACACGCTGCGCGCCGATGTGGATTACGGTGTCGGCACCGCATTCACCACCTATGGAACCTGCGGCATCAAGGTCTGGATCTTCAAGGGCGAGATCCTTGAGCACGACCCGATGGCCCAGGACAAGCGCATGTCGGATGAAGGCGGCCGCTCCGGCGGTGGTCATCGTCGCGACCATGCAGCGTAAGGCTGATCGAGAAGAGCCATGTTGCAACCAAAGCGAACCAAGTTCCGCAAGCAGTTCAAGGGGCGCATTTCCGGCGTCGCCAAGGGCGGCACGGACCTCAATTTCGGCCAGTTCGGCCTGAAGGCGCTGATGCCGGAGCGCGTCACCGCCCGCCAGATCGAGGCGGCCCGCCGCGCGATCACGCGCGCCATGAAGCGCGCCGGCCGCGTCTGGATCCGGATTTTCCCGGACGTGCCGGTGTCGAAGAAGCCGACCGAAGTCCGCATGGGCAAGGGCAAGGGCGCGCCTGAATTCTGGGCAGCCAAGGTCAAGCCGGGCCGGATCATGTTCGAGCTCGACGGCGTGCCCGAGGATATCGCGCGCGAGGCCCTGCGCCTCGGCGCCGCCAAGCTGCCGATCAAGACCCGCTTCATCCAACGCATCGCCGAGTAAGGGAGGACGATATGAAAAGCGCACAACGCCTGTCCGACCTGAAGGTCATGAGCGTCGACCAGCTGCAGGACGAACTCCTGAAGCTGAAGAAGGAGCAGTTCAACCTGCGTTTCCAGCGCGCCACCGGTCAGCTCGAGAACACCTCGCGCGTCACCGAAGTGCGCAAGGATATCGCCCGCATCAAGACGCTGCAGCGGTCGAAGACCGTCGCGGCGAGCGCCTGAGGAGTTTCAACCATGCCGAAGCGCGTGCTGCAGGGCGTCGTCGTCAGCGACAAGCAGAATAAAACAGTTGTGGTCAAGGTCGAGCGGCGCTATACGCACCCCCTCCTGAAGAAGACGGTTCGCCGCTCGAAGAACTACCACGCCCATGACGAGGCGATGGTGTCCAAGGTCGGCGATCAGGTCTGGATCGAGGAATCGAAGCCCATTTCCAAGCTGAAAAGCTGGGTTGTGCTCGAAAACGCTCCCAAGGCGTAAGTCATCGTTGAGGCCAGGGGGCGATCGACCCCCGTCAGTCGTAGTCCCGGCGGCGCTGATGCCTGCCGGGAAACCGCGCTGATACACATGGAAGGATCAAGGCCATGATCCAGGTGCAGACGAATCTCGAGGTCGCGGACAATTCCGGCGCCCGTCGCGTGATGTGCATCAAGGTTCTGGGCGGGTCGAAGCGGCGCTATGCCCGCATTGGCGACATCATCGTCGTTTCGATCAAGGAAGCCATTCCCCGCGGCCGCGTGAAGAAGGGCGACGTCATGAAGGCGGTCGTCGTTCGCACCGCCAAGGACGTCAAGCGCGCCGATGGTTCGGTGATCCGCTTCGACCGCAATGCGGCCGTGCTGATCAACAACCAGAAGGAGCCTGTCGGCACCCGCATCTTCGGACCGGTTCCGCGCGAACTCCGCGCCAAGAACCACATGAAGATCATCTCGCTTGCGCCAGAGGTGCTGTAATGGCTGCAAAGATCAAAAAGGGCGACAAGGTCGTCGTGCTGGCCGGCCGTGACAAGGGCAAGGCCGGCGAAGTGCTCCAGGTGATGCCGAAGGATGCCCGCGCCGTGGTGCGTGGCGTCAACCTCGTCAAGCGTCACACCAAGGCCTCGCAGCAGTCCGAGGGTGGCATCATCTCCAAGGAGGCCACCATCGACCTGTCCAACCTGGCGGTTGCCGATCCCAAGGACGGCAAGCCCACCCGGGTTGGTTTCAAGGTGCTCGATGACGGCCGCAAGGTGCGTTTCGCCAAGCGTTCGGGGGATCTGATCGATGGCTGAGAATCAGCAGGCGGCGCTCACGCCGCGCATGAAGAAGCATTACGAGGACGTCGTTCGTCCCGCGATGATCGCCGAATTCGGCTACAAGAACGCCATGGAAGTGCCGACGCTCGAGAAGATCGTCATCAACATGGGCGTTGGCGAAGCCACCGCCGATCGCAAGAAGGTCGACAGCGCCGCTGGCGACCTGGCGCTGATCGCCGGACAGCGGCCGGTTATCACCAAGTCCCGTCTCGCCATCGCCGGCTTCAAGCTGCGCGAAAACATGGCGGTCGGCTGCAAGGTCACGCTGCGCAAGACCAAGATGTTCGAGTTCGTCGACCGGCTCGTCACCATCGCCTTGCCGCGCGTGCGCGACTTCCGTGGTCTCAACCCGAAGTCGTTCGACGGGCGCGGCAATTTCGCGCTCGGGATCAAGGAGCACATCGTGTTTCCGGAGATCAACTACGACAAGGTCGACGCCGTGTGGGGCATGGACGTGATCGTCTGCACGACTGCGAAGTCGGATGACGAGGCGCGCGCCTTGCTCAAGCACTTCAACTTCCCGTTCCGGCAGTGAGCCTTACCGCTCATACGCGGAAACCAGGAGATATCGATGGCTAAGAAAAGCTCCGTCGAGAACAATGAGCGCCGCAGGAAGCTGGTGAAGCAATTCGCCGGCAAGCGCGCCCGCCTTCTCGCGATCGCCAATGACGAAAGCCAGTCCATGGACGAGCGCTTCCTCGCTCGCCTCAAGCTGGCCGAACTGCCGCGCAACTCGGCCCCTAACCGTGTGCGTAACCGCTGCGAAGTCACGGGGCGCCCGCGCGCCTTCTATCGCAAGCTGAAGATGTCGCGCGTTGCTCTGCGCGAGCTCGGCAACAAGGGGCTGGTTCCCGGCCTCGTCAAGTCGAGCTGGTGAGGAGGACGCATCATGGCGATCATTGATCCGCTTGGAGATATGCTGACCCGCATCCGCAATGCGCAGATGCGGCGTAAGTCGCGCGTGTCGACCCCTGGTTCGAAGCTGCGGGCCCGCGTGCTCGACGTGCTCCAGTCCGAGGGTTACATCCGCGGCTACACCCAGACCGAGTTCGGCAATGGCCGGACCGAGTTCGACATCGAGCTGAAGTACCATGAGGGACTGCCGGTCATCCGGTCGATCTCGCGTGTGTCCAAGCCCGGCCGCCGCGTCTACTCTTCCGTCGAAACGATGCCCCGCGTGGCCGATGGCCTTGGCGTGACGATCATCTCGACGCCGAAGGGTGTGATGCCCGATCATCTTGCCCGCGAGCAGAACGTGGGCGGCGAAGTGCTTTGCAAGGTCTTCTGACCTTCCGCGCCGCTCATCTCAGGAGAGATCCAATGTCTCGTATCGGAAAAAAGCCGGTTGCGGTTCCCGCTGGCGTCACTGCCAACGTGGCCGGCCAGCTGGTCAAGATCAAGGGCGCGAAGGGTGAGTTGTCCTTCACGGTTCCCGACGACGTGTCGGTCGCCATGGAAGACGGCTCGATCGCCGTGCAGCCGCGATCGCAGAGCAAGCGCGCCCGTTCGCTCTGGGGCACTTCGCGCGCCCGCATCGCCAATCTCGTGACCGGCACCACCGCCGGCTTCGAGAAGAAGCTCGAAATCAATGGCGTCGGCTATAAGGCCGCCGTCAACGGCAAGGTGCTCAAGCTGTCGCTCGGCTACAGCCACGACATCGACTACGCCATCCCGGAAGGGGTTGCGATCGTCACGCCGAAGCCGACCGAAATCGTCATCACCGGCATCGACAAGCAGGTGGTCGGGCAGACCGCCGCCGAAATCCGCGATTATCGCGGGCCTGAGCCTTACAAGGGCAAGGGCGTCAAGTATGCCGGCGAATTCATCTTCCGCAAGGAAGGGAAGAAGAAGTAAGGACGCCAGCCATGAGCAAGCAGACAGACAACACTGCGCGCCGCCGGGCTCGTGTCCGCCGCGCCATCAAGGCGGTCGCCAATGGCCGCGCTCGCCTGTCGGTGCATCGCACCGGCAAGCAGATCTACGCCCAGGTCATCGACGACGTGAAGGGGGTCACCCTCGCTTCCGCCTCGTCGCTGGAAAAGGACATCCGCGGCGACCTGAAGTCGGGCGCGAACGTCGACGCCGCGAGCACGATCGGCAAGCTGATCGCCGAGCGCGCCGTCAAGGCGGGCGTCAAGGACGTGGTCTTCGACCGCGGCTCCTATATGTATCACGGCCGCGTCAAGGCTCTGGCCGATGCAGCCCGCGAAGGCGGTCTGAACTTCTGATTGTCTAACCCGCGTCGTGCGGGCGGGGGGGAAACCAACC
>JBKBRD010000127.1:7688-8921 GCA_046292405.1 Allobosea sp.
CGTGCGGAAGGGCGGAAACGCTCCTTCCGCACGACGCGTTTCAACGTCGTCCCATCCGGGACGCTCGAGCGAGCGGCCAGGCCCAGGCCTCGTCCGCGCAAGTAAGAGGAATGACATGGCGAGAGAACCTCGTGACCGTCAGGATCGCGAAGAGCGCGATTCCGAATTCGTGGACCGCCTGGTCCACATCAACCGCGTCGCCAAGGTGGTGAAGGGTGGGCGTCGCTTCGGCTTCGCCGCGCTCGTCGTCGTCGGCGACCAGAAGGGCCGCGTCGGCTTCGGCCACGGCAAGGCCCGCGAAGTGCCCGAGGCGATCCGCAAGGCGACGGAAGCCGCCAAGCGCGGTCTCGTTCGCATCCCGCTGCGTGAAGGCCGCACGCTCCATCACGATGTCCAGGGCCGTCACGGCGCCGGCAAGGTCGTGCTGCGCGCTGCCCCGGCCGGCACCGGCATCATCGCCGGCGGCCCGATGCGCGCCGTCTTCGAGGCGGTCGGCATGCAGGACGTGGTGTCGAAGTCGCTCGGCTCCTCCAACCCCTACAACCTCGTTCGCGCGACGTTTGACGCGTTGAAGAACGAGGACAGCCCGCGCGGCGTCGCCGCGCGCCGGTCCCTGAAGGTCTCTGCCCTGCAGACGCGTCGCCGCGATGCCGGCGCCGATGCCGCGGCCGAAGCGTGAGGGTCGCACCATGGCAAAATCCGACAAGACCGTCGTCATCGAGCAGATCGGTTCGCCGATCCGCCGCGAGGCGTCCCAGCGCCAGACCCTGATCGGTCTGGGCCTGAACAAGATCCGTCGGCAGTCGACCCTGGTCGATACGCCGTCCGTGCGGGGCATGATCGACAAGGTCAGGCACCTCGTGCGCGTTGTCGATTCGAAGTGAGGGGATCAGACCGATGAAACTCACAGAGATTCGTGACAATGAAGGCGCGCACAAGTCGCGCATCCGTGTCGGCCGCGGTATCGGCTCCGGCAAGGGCAAGACCGGCGGGCGCGGCGTCAAGGGCCAGAAGGCTCGTTCCGGCGTCGCGGTGAAGGGCTTCGAAGGCGGCCAGATGCCGCTGTATCGTCGCCTGCCGAAGCGCGGCTTCAACAACCTCTTCGCCAAGGATCTGAACGAGGTGAACCTCGGTCGCATCCAGCAGGCGATCGAGGCCGGCAAGCTCGACGCCAAGGGCGCGGTCACCATTGAGGCGCTGGTCGCCGCGGGCGTGATCACGCGTCAGGCCAAG